>NZ_QTKI01000265.1:0-6593 GCF_010820945.1 Rhodopseudomonas sp. BR0C11 | reverse complement strand
GACAGATGTAGCGCTCGGTCGCGACCTCCTGGAGGATCAGCTCCATTGGAAACAGCGGCTCCAGATCGCTCGGGCCGACCGGCTGATGCGTGCCCGGATGCAGGACCGGCGGCATCGGCGTCGGGAAGTCGGCGTTGAGATTGTACCAGGACTTCGGGATGTTCTCCTCGTCCAGCACATACTTGATCTGGTCGCTCATTCTATTCTCCCTTACGCGGCCGGTTTTGCGGCCCGGGAGGGTATACAGCGGCGACCTGCCTGCCAATTGCGCAGTGTCAATTAGATTTGTGGATTTGCATTGCAGCGCGGCATCAGTTTTATGGACCAAACGATAGACCAAAGGATAACGCCCCTTGACCACCACCGTCGAACCGACACGTCCCAGTCGCCCGGACCTTTTCACCGCAACCGAGGGTGAGTTCGCCGGCTGGCGGACGTGGACGCGGGACACTTTCGAATCGCACAACGGGCCGTTCTGGCACCGGATCGATGACGACGGCCGCGTCCGTTGCGCCTTCCGGGTCGAGAAGAAGCACCTCAACGGCATGAAGGCGGTGCACGGCGGCTGCTTCATGACCTTCGCCGACTACTGCCTGTTCGCGATCGCCGTCCGCGAATTGCAGGGACCAGGCGTGACGGTGGCATTCGGCGCCGAATTTCTTGATGCGGCATTCGAGGGCGAGCTGATCGAAGCGACCGGCGAAGTCACCCGGGCCGGCAAGTCGCTGATCTTCGTGCGCGGCATCCTCAAGAGCGGCGAGCGACCGCTGTTCACGTTCTCGGGGACCATCAAGCGGGTCAAGCGCAAGGTGCCGCCGACCGAGGTCGCCGACAGCCACTGACCCGGCGGCTTTGCCGTCTCCGCAGGGCTGCATCGCGCGATCGACAACCGAAAGCTAACCAAGATCGGGTAAGGTCGCGGCCGTGACCTCGCTCCCCACAATCCTGGTGTTCGATTCGGGCCTCGGCGGCCTGACGGTGCTGCGCGAAGTGGTCCGCGCGCGCCCCGACGCGCACTACGTCTATGTCGGCGACGACGCGTTCTTCCCCTACGGGCAGCGCAGCGAAGAGGCGGTGATCGGCCGTGTCGTGCCGCTGATGGGCGAGCTGATCGCGGCGCACGCGCCGGACCTCGTCGTGATCGCCTGCAACACCGCCTCGACCATGACGCTGGCGCCGCTGCGGGCGCGCTACCGGGTGCCGTTCGTCGGCACAGTGCCGGCGATCAAGCCGGCCTGCGCGGGCTCCCGCACCAAGCGTGTCTCGGTGCTCGGCACCTCAGCGACGGTGCGGCTCGAATACACCCGCGCGCTGATCCGCGATTTCGCCCAAGGCTGCGAGGTGTCGCTGGTCGGATCGATCCGGCTCGCCACCCTGGCCGAAACCGCACTCGGCGGCGGCGAAGTGACCGACGCGGCGATCCGCGCGGAGATCGCGCCGTGTTTCGTCGAAGCCGACGCCAAACGCGGCCGCACCGATGCCGTGGTGCTGGCCTGCACACATTATCCATTGCTGCTCGACCGGCTGATCCGGCTGGCGCCCTGGCCGGTCGATTGGATCGATCCGGCCCCGGCAATCGCCCGCCGCGTCGTCACTCTGCTCGGCCCGGCCACCGGCCACGCGCCCACGCCGGGCGCCGAGATGATCTTCACCTCGGGCCGTCATCCGCGGGCCAGCGCGGTGCTGGCGCCGTATTTCGGCGGCCGCATTCCGGCCTGAGCGCTTTTCCGCCTGCCGGGACGCTGCTAGCTTTGCGCCTCGGAGGAGCCCCAATGACAATCAAAACCTTGCGTCACATCCTGGTCGCATGCGCCGTGGTAGCTGCTGCGGGCGCCGCCGTCGCGCAGCAGAGCGGCATCAAGCGCACGCCGCTGCAGAAGATCGAATTCCCCGACGGCTATGTCACCGTCAGCGGTCTCGCCGAGCTGCCACCGGGCGGCAATATCGGCCGGCACACCCATCCCGGCATCGAGACCGGCTATCTGCTCGAGGGCGAAGCAGTGATGAGCATCGACGGCAAACCCGACAAGCACCTCAAGGCCGGCGATTCCTACGTGATCCCGGCCGGCGTGGTGCACGATGCCAAGGTGCACGGGGACAAGGGCGCCAAGGTGATGGCGGTGTGGGTGGTCGACAAGACCAAGCCGCTGGCAACGCCCGCCAAGTAATGCGGGGCAAAACACGTCGGATCTCGGCGCCGCGCAGGTTGATTGCTGATCTGATGCACGCCTCGCAGGGCGTGCCGCTGATCAGCTATCGGCGCACGTTGCATCTCGGCCCGCTGGCGCGGGCCCGGGCTGCCGCGGCATCGCCGCCAGGCTTCGCCGCGATCTTCGCCAAGGCATTCAGCCTGGTGGCCCGCGACGAGCCGGTGCTGCGGACGCTGTATATCGACTTCCCGTGGCCGCACTTCTTCGAGGTGCCGAAGAGCGTCGGCATGATCGCGGTCGCCCGCCGCATCGACGGCGAAGACTGCGTGCTGATGCAGAAGGTGACCGCCGCCGACACGCTGCCGCTGCCTGAGGTCGACGCAATCATCCGCAGCGCCAGCACCGCCCCGATCGACAGCGTGCCGATGTTCCGCAAGCTGCTGCGGATCAGCCGGATGCCGTGGCCGCTGCGGCGGATCGCCTGGTGGGCCGGGATGTCGCTGGACCGGCCGCGGGCGAACTTCTTCGGCAGCTTCGGACTGTCCTCGGTGTCGGCGTTCGGTCCGGGCGACCTCTACCCGGTCAGCCCCGGTCCCTACATCCTGAGCTACGGCCGACTCGCCGACGACGGCCGCCTGGAGGTGATCGTCCGGTTCGACCACCGGGTGATCGACGCAGCCCCGATCGCGCGGCTGACGACGCGGCTGGAACAGGTGCTGAACACCACGATCGCGGCCGAGATCGAGCGCCTGGACCGCCCAGCCCGGGCACTTCGGGCCGCAGCCGGGCCTTGAGCCGTCCCGAATTGACATCCTTGGGCTTTCCCCCTAGAAAGCCTCCGCTCGCGGGTCGGTTTCGGCCCGCGTTGCGTTTCGCGACCCGTGGTCCTCCCCTTATGCTTTAAGGACGGACCTGTCGGCAGGGGATTTTCCCCATGCACAGGAGGGCGCGTTTCCTCACAACTCCAACCCTAGAGGACGCGATGACAAAGCGCGCTGAAGCCAAGTATAAACTCGACCGCCGGATGGGCCAGAACATCTGGGGCCGTCCGAAGAGTCCGGTCAACCGCCGCGAATACGGCCCCGGCCAGCACGGCCAGCGCCGCAAGGGCAAGCTGTCCGACTTCGGCGTCCAGCTGCGCGCCAAGCAGAAGCTGAAAGGCTACTACGCCAACATTTCCGAGCGTCAGTTCCACGCCATCTACGTCGAAGCGACCCGTCTGAAGGGCGACTCGGGCGAAAACCTGATCGGCTTGCTCGAGCGCCGCCTCGACGCCGTGGTGTACCGCGCCAAGTTCGTGTCGACGATGTTCGCGGCCCGCCAGTTCATCAATCACGGCCACATCAAGGTCAACGGCAAGCGCGTCAACATCCCGAGCTACAAGGTGCGGGTCGGTGACGTGATCGAGGTCAAGGAAGCGTCGAAGCAGCTCGCCTTCGTGCTCGAAGCCAGCCAGCTCGCCGAGCGCGACGTGCCGGACTACATCGAAGTCGACCACAACAAGATGACCGCGAAGTTCGCGCGCATCCCGGCTCTCTCGGACGTGCCGTTCGCGGTGCAGATGGAGCCGCATCTGATCGTCGAATTCTATTCGCGCTAATTTCTTCGTACTGATTGCTGCTCAGTCCGATGCATCAAGGCCCCGGTTCGCCGGGGCCTTTTTGTTTGCGCGGTGCGAATGACAAGTCACCGTCATTCCGGGGCGCTCACGAAGTGAGCGAACCCGGAACCTCGAGGATATTGCGCATGAGAGTTCAGCGGGTGCGTGGCGAAGGCCGCATGGGGTAACCGCGAGATTCCGGGTTCGCGCTTCGCGCGCCCCGGAATGACGTTCTCGGGGTGGTACCAATCACATCCCGCTGACTTGATCGTGTCCGGGCAAAGCTCTTCCGCTCCGCGGCCGGCATGTTAGCCTCGGGCATGGCCTACATCCCATCAAAGCCCGATCCGAACGCGCCGCCGGTGCGGATCAATCTGCTCTCCGACACCCAGACGCGCCCCACGCCGGCGATGCGCGAGGCGATGGCGCGGGCCGAGGTCGGCGACGAACAGACCGGCGACGATCCGACCACCAACCTGTTGCAGGAGCGCGTCGCGGCGCTGCTCGGCAAGCAGGCCGCCGTGTTCCTGCCCTCGGGCACGATGTGCAACGTCACGACCACGCTCGCGACCTGCCGGCCCGGCGACGAGATCATCGCGCATCGCACCGCTCACATCCTGTCGCGTGAAGGTGGCGCGCACGCCGCGCTCGGCGGCTTTCAGATCACGGGCCTGGACGGCGACGACGGCCAGTTCTCACTCGAGGCATTCCGCGCCGCGCTGCATCCGAAGACCCGCTACGAGCCGCCGCAAGTCATGGTCAGCGTCGAGCAGACCGCCAATATCGGCGGCGGCACGATTTGGCCGCAGGCCACGCTCGATGCGGTCGCCGCGGCCGGCCAGGACGCCGGGCTGTGGACGCATATCGACGGCGCGCGGCTGATGAATGCGGTGGTGGCCACAGGTATCTGCGCCAAGGAGATGACCAAGGGCTGGGATTCGGCGTGGATCGATTTCAGCAAGGGACTCGGTGCGCCGGTCGGCGCGGTGCTGGCAGGCCCGCACGACTTCATCGATGAAGTGTGGCGTTGGAAGCAGCGGCTTGGCGGCGCGATGCGGCAGTCCGGCGTGATCGCCGCGGCGTGTCTGTACGCGCTCGATCATCAGGTCGATCGCCTTGCCGATGATCACGCCAACGCGCGTCGCCTCGCCTCGGGGCTGGCGCAGATCGACGGCATCGCGGTGCAGACGCCGCAGACCAATCTGGTGTTCTTCAAGCCGGACGTCGCGGGCGTCTCCGGCACCGACATGGTCGCACGGCTCCGCCGGCGCGGCGTCGTGCTGGCGATGATGGAAGGCCGGATCCGCGCCTGCACGCATCTCGACGTCAGCGCGGACATGATCGAGCAAACGCTCGACCACGTCCGCGAGATCGTGCGGGCAGCCTGACCGTTACAGGCAGATCCGGACGCCGGCGGCGTTGACGACGCAGCGGCCGCCATAATACCCGCCGCGGCCCCGTCCACGTTCCCAGCCGCGACCGCGGCCGCGGCCCCGACCGCTATAGCCCCGGCCGCCATAGCCGCGTCCACGCCCGCGCTGGGCATGCGCTTGAGTACTGGTCACGCCTGAGACCACCGCCGCGGCGCCGACGAAGCTGAAGCAATAGATGCTGGTGAGGGCGATCGCCGCGAGGCTGCGCGCCACCCAGCTTGGCCGGCGATGGGGATGATCTGACATCAAGTTCTCCGTTGGCTGCCGATAACAAGAATCGCACCGCCCGGACGACGGTGCGATCGCATAACAGACGCCGCAGTGTGCGCCTGTACAGACGGAACGCCGAGTGGGCGATCCGTTCCTCAGCGCCGCTGTGACATTCTGAAGCAGATGCCAAACGACAGGGCGCCGAGAGAACAAGCGAGACGATCTAAGCCTTGCCGCCAAAAGTCTCGCGCAACTTGGCCTGGATCTTCGCCATGCCGCCGATCCAGCGGTCGTAGTTCTCGGTCTTCTTGCGCATGTAGTCGATCACTTGCGGGTGCGGCAGGATCAGGAAGGTTTCCTGCTCGATGCCCTGCAGCGCATCCTTCGCCACCTGCTCGGCTGAGAGATCACCGTCGGCCGATTGCGGCCCCTTCGGGATCGAGCGCAGCATGTTGGTGTCGACGCCCTGCGGGCACAGGATCGAGACGCGGATGTTGTGCGCCTTGTGGGCGATGGCGAGGCTTTCGGCAAAGCCGACCGCGCCGTGCTTGGTGGCCGAATAGGCCGGGCTGCCGACCTGCGACAGCAGACCCGCCGCCGAGATGGTGTTGAGGAAGTAACCGCCGCCGCGCGACTTGTAGCGCGGCACCAGATGCCGCGCGGCATAGACATGCGCCATCACATGGATCATCCAGCTCTTCATGAACGGCTCGTCGGAAGAGCCGCCGGCATTCTCGGCCATCGGATCGAAGCCGCCGCCGATCCCCGCGTTAGAGCAGAACAGATCGATCGGCCCGAACTGGCGCTCGGTCTCTTCGATCACGTGCTTGATGTCGGCCTCGCTGGCCACGTCGCATTTGAACGCCGCGCCGCCGATCGATGCGGCGACCGCTTCGGCGCGGGCCTGATCGAGGTCGGCGACAACGACCTTGGCGGCGCCGGCCTTGTGAAAGGCTTCGCATAGCGCCTGCCCGATTCCATTGCCGCCGCCGGTGACGACGACGACTTTGCCCGCGATCTGCATGGTTGTTTCCCCCCGCTTGTTGTTGGCGGGGGCGTTCATATCGGAAAGATCCGGCTCCGGCTACGTTACGCCAGCACCAGATCCATCACCGCCACGTAGTGGCAGCCGGCGGCGACCAGCACGAAGGCGTGCCAGATCGCGTTCTGGAACCGCAGCCGCCGCCAAGCGTGGAAGAT
>NZ_QTKI01000264.1:0-6605 GCF_010820945.1 Rhodopseudomonas sp. BR0C11 | reverse complement strand
CGATTTGCGCGCGGCTCGGCCTCGCCAATAACGCGCTGTATCTCGGCCTCGGCTATGTCGGGCTGCAGACCGTCTCGGCCGGCATCGGCGGGCTGATCGTCAGCGCCAATCCGGTATTCACCGCGGTGGCGGCCGCGCTGCTGCTGCACGAGGCGCTGACCTGGCGAAAGGTCGCCGGCCTGGTACTGGGTGTCGCCGGGGTCGCTTTCATCGTCTGGCACCGCGTGGCGATCGGCGCCGAGGCATCGACTGGGCTCGGCTTCACGTTGGCTTCGCTGGCGTCGATCGTCGTGGGCACCATCCTGTTCAAGCGTCTGGCGCCGCGCGGCAGCCTATGGATCGGCAACGGCATCCAGAATCTCGCCGCCGGGCTTGCGCTGACGCCGCTGGCGTTCTCGCTGTCGAGCGTCAACGACATCGTACCGAGCTGGCGGCTCGCCGGCGCATTTGCCTTCCTGGTGCTCGGCGGTTCGATTATCGCCTATTGGCTGTGGTTTCGGCTGCTGACGCTGTACGGCGCGACGGCGGCCAGCGCCTGGCACTTCGTGATGCCGCCGCTGGCGATGTTGTTCGCCTGGCTGGTGCTCGGCGAATCGATCGACGGCCGAGATTTGCTGGGTGTGATCCCGGTGGCGATCGGAATCTATCTGGTGACAAGGCCGGCGCGTCCGGCTGTCCCGGCAGGCTGAACTCCCGGGTGGGGCCTTCCGCTACCGGAACGAAGTGGCTTCCGCTACGTTGGAGTTCATCTCACCTAGCCGGGATCCCGAGCGTGACCTCTGACGTCAGACGAGAGTTCGACCGGCCAGACTTGATTGATCCAGCCCCGGATGGGGCGCCCAAGGTCCAACGCCTCCAAACCTTCCGGCTCCGCGGCTTCTTCAAAACGCTCGGACCCGGCCTGATCACGGGGGCCTCCGACGACGATCCGTCCGGGATCGGTACCTACAGTCAGGCCGGCGCGCAGCTCGGTTACGGCATCGGCTGGACCATGCTGCTGACGTTTCCGCTGATGGTGGCGATCCAGGAGATTTCCGGCCGAGTCGGTCGCGTCACCGGTCACGGCATCGCCGGCAACGTCTGTCGGCATTATTCCGGCCGCCTGCTCGCCGTGATCGTGGTGCTGCTGTTCACCGCCAACACCATCAACATCGCCGCCGATCTCGCCGCGATGGCCGATGCCACCAAGCTGCTGATCGGCGGGCCGGCACTATTCTACGTGGTGGCGTTCGGTACGATCTCGGTGCTGGCGCAGATTTTCTTCGACTACAAGCGCTACGTCTCTGTGTTGAAATGGCTGACGTTGTGCCTGTTCGCCTATGTGGGCGCACTGGCCGCCGCCAAGGTCGACTGGGGACAGGCTGCCGCCGGCGTGCTGATCCCGCACGTCGCCTGGAGCAGCACTTATCTCACCACCATCGTGGCGATCCTCGGCACCACGATCTCGCCCTATCTGTTCTTCTGGCAGGCCTCGCAGGAGGCGGAGGAAGAGCGGATCGATCCGCACAAGAAGCCGCTGATCAAAACGCCACAGGACGCGCCACAGGAATTCCAACGCATCCGGGCCGACACTATCATCGGCATGGCGTTCTCCAATCTGATTGCGCTGGCGATCATTATCACCGCGGCCGCCACGCTGCACGCCAGCGGCAAGACCGATATCGAAACCTCGGCGCAGGCTGCCGAGGCGCTGCAGCCGATTGCCGGTTCGTTCGCCGAATGGATCTTTGCGCTCGGCATCGTCGGCACCGGCTTGCTGGCGATTCCGGTGCTGGCAGGTTCGGCCGCCTACGCGGTGGGTGAGGGTAGGCGCTGGCCGGTCGGTCTGGCGCGCAAGCCGAAGCAGGCGGTGGCGTTCTACAGCGTACTGGCGCTGTCGGCTGTGCTTGGCATCGCGCTCAACTTCGCGCCGATCAATCCGATCTCGGCACTGTATTGGAGCGCAGTGATCAACGGCGTCCTCGCCGTGCCGGTGATGGTGTTGCTGATGCTGATCGCCCGCCGCCGCGACGCCATGCACGGCTTCGTCGTCCGCGGCCCGCTGCACTGGCTCGGCTGGCTCTCGACCGCCGCGATGGGTGTCAGTGTGGTGGCGATGGCGGTGGGGTATTTGCTTTAACTAGCTCCACACGTCGTCATTCCGGGGCGGTCGCGAAGCGACCGAACCCGGAATCCCGAAGTTATCAGGCCGAGAGGTCGACACACATGGCGCTGCCGGATGCCCTGAAGCTCCGGATTCCGGGGTCGCGCGTGACACGCGCGCCCCGGAATGACGAGTGTGGGGGGAGGTTTAGAGCGCTTCATCGATTGATTGAAGCGGATTTGGCCTTTGCCAAGCGTCCGAAGTCCTCATCCTGAGGAGCCCGGCAAAGCCGGGCGTCTCGAAGGATGAGGAGCCACATCGCCTGCGGCGCATGGTTCGAGACGGCGCTTCGCGCCTCCTCACCATGGAGACCTTTGCACGGATAGCTCTGCCGTGATTCGCTAGTGTTGGTGAGTCGCGGAGGTCTGAGATGGGACAGCGGCGGATTGGTCAGTTGGGTCTGTTGGACGCGGCGGTCAGCCGCAGGAAGCCGCGGCGGGCCGACGTGCTGGACGATATCGGCCGATTGCTCGACTGGGCGGCCTTCGAGCGCCTACTGGCTGTGATCCCGGTCGCCGCCAAGGGCGAGCCGTCGTTTCCGGCCCTCATGATGTTCAAAGCGCTGCTGCTGCAGCGCTGGTACGGGTTGTCAGATCCAGCGATGGAGGCGGCGCTGTTCGATCGGCTGAGCTTCCAGCGCTTCGCCGGCTTGTCGCTGGACGACGAGACGCCGGATCACAGCACAATCTGGCGGTTTCGTGAGCGCCTGACCAAGATGGGACTGATCGAGGAGCTATTCGCGGAGCTTCAGGGCCAACTCGACACCCATGGCTTGCTGATCAAGCAGGGCACGCTGATCGACGCTTCGATGGTGACGAGCGCGGCACGCCGGCCACGCAAGGAAGATGGCACAACCAGCCCGGTCGATCCCGATGCCAGGTTCGGCGCGGATAACGAACGCCGCCGCTTTACCTTCGGCTACAAGATGCATGTGGCAGTCGATCAGGGTACGGGCCTGATCCGCAGCGGCCGGCTAACCTCCGCCAACATCCAGGATGTCAGCGTCGCGCCCGACCTGCTGCCGCCCAGCGCCGGCACGGTCTATGCCGACCGCGGCTATCACAGCCGATCGCTTCGCGAGCTGCTGGCGCAGAAGGGCTTCGGCGACGGAGTGATGCGCCGCGCCCACAAGAACCAGCCCCTCACGCCTGAGGAAGTCGCGCGCAATCACGCTTTGGTGCCGCTGCGCAGCCCTGTCGAAGCGGTGTTCGGCACGCTCAAAAGAAGCTACGGCTTCACCCGCATGCGCTACTTCAACGCGGCGCGGAATCTCACGGCCTTCCTGCTCGCCTGCATGGCCTACAATCTGCGGCGAAGTCTCCAACTGAACCCGGCATGAGCGGCCACGGGTCCAAGCCGCCTGAGCGCCAGCTGAGCCGCAGCCGGATCGACGCCAGCAAGGCAATCTCGATGCCGCCCAACCGCCTTAGCGCAGATATCGCCATCCGAGCAAAGGTCTCCACCATGAGGCTCTACAAGCTGCGACCGCTAGGAAGTTCGGTCCTGATTCTGTCAAAAGCAGAGATGCTCTAGTCGCGCCGGAACACGATCGATGCCATCCAGCCGGTGGCGAGGGCCATCAGGGTGGTGATCAGGCCGTAGATGATGCCGTGCTGACGCGCTGCGGTGGCGACGAATTGTTCGAAGCCGATCTTGGCGATTTCGAACGAGGTGTCTGTCTCGGTGAGCAGTTCCCCGCCGGAGAACAGCTTGATGGAGATGTCGTAGCTGCCGATCGGCACTTCGGCCGGCAGCGGAATCCCGGTGCGGAACAGCGTCGGGGTGAGGAATTTCACCGCTGTGGTGTCTTCGCGGTACAGCCCGCGATCCTCGCGCAGCCGCAGGAAAGCTTGGCGAAACTGGTCGTCGGCAACGACGTCTGCGTAGTCGGTGCCGATCCGCTGTGTCAGCAGCACGTGGTTCATGCCGAGCTGCTGCCGGCGCCGCACCTCGGTCGGCGCGATGGCGTCGATCGGCCGGTTGGCGAAGATCGCCAGATAGCTCGGCACCATCAGGAATTCGCGAGAGTCGCTGTTGATCCAGATGCCGAATTTTCGCTCCTTGCGCCGCGTCACCATGTTGGCGCGCGGGCCGAACACGCTGATCACCAGATCGTATTTGCCGGCTTCGACGAACGCCGGATGGTCTTTCTCGATCGCGCCGAACAGCACCAGCTCGCCGCCCGAATAGTTCGGCGTGACGGTGACACGGGCGTTGGAGACCGACACGATCAGTCGCTCGGCACGCGCGGGCGCGGCGAGCGGCAGCATCAGCGCCAGCAGCGCGGCGGTGGCGATCGTGCGGAGTGAGGTGAGCCGCGCCGTCACGTCGGGCTCAATTCGCGCAGCGTGAACAGTTCGGCGGGGCGGATGCCGAGTTCGATCGCGAACCGCACGCCGACCGCCAGCACCAGCAGGCCGAGCAGCAGGCGGAGCTGTTCGCCGCGGATACGCTGGCCGGCGCGGGCGCCGAACTGCGCGCCGGTGACGCCGCCGATCATCAGGATCAGCGCCAGCACCGCATCGACGAGGTGGCTGGTGGCGGCATGCAGCACGGTGGCGATCAGCATCGTCACCAGGGTCAGCACCATCGAGGTGCCGACGACGGTGCTGGTCGGGACCCGCAGCAGATAGATCAGCATCGGCACCAGGATGAAGCCGCCGCCGACGCCCATCACTGCGCCGATGAAACCGATCAGCACGCCGATCGCCACTACCGGCAGCACCGACAGATAGATTTTGGAGCGCTTGAACCGGACCTTGAACGGCAGCGCATACAGCCAGTTGCGGTTGCCGGAGCGGCCTGCCAGCGGCACCTCACCGCGGCTGGAGCGGCGGATCGCGCGGATGCCTTCGTACACCATCAGACCGCCGACCGAGGTCAGCAGCACCACGTAGGACACTGCGATCACCAAATCGAGCTGACCTACCGAGCGCATCAGCACGAAGAACCAGACGCCAAGTCCTGTACCGGCAATGCCGCCGTATAACAGCACGAACGCGAGGAGTGGATCGATTGCGCGGCGTCGCCAGTACGACAGCGCACCGGAGAATGAGGAGGCCGCCATGTGGCTGGTCACCGAGGCGACTGCGACGGCGGGCGAGATGCCGATGAAGATCAGCAGTGGCGTCATCAGGAAGCCGCCGCCGACGCCGAACATCCCCGACACGAACCCGACCGCGGCGCCCATCGCCAGCACGAGCAGGACGTTGACCGGGAGATCGGCGATCGGGAGATAGAGCTGCACGCGCGGTTCGCTTCGGAGTTCTCGCTGTGACGACAGCATCCCCGGCTCAACGGCTGACGCTTCGCCCCGGAGATGTTCTTGATTCAATGATCTGGCAACAGATCAGACCCGCTCAGCCGGACCGGCATGGCGGACTTCGCGCCAGATCGCGGTCCATCTGAACCGCTGTCCTTGCATAACCGAAATTAGTTCACGCCGGGATTACAGAATCGGTCGCAACCGAGTTTTTTAGGCCCGGTAGCGGCGATCTCGTCCACCTGATGGACGCTGGCGTTAGCGAGCCGCGCGCTTGGCCGCTGCGGCCGGCTGTCCGTCCCAGCCGCCGGCTGGCGCCGCGACCTTGACGGCGGCGTCGGGCTGCGGTTCGGCCGTGAAGGTCTGGATCGCGAGCTTGGCGGCCGCCAGCGACTGCGGGTCGAGGCGCTTGGCGACATCTTCGCGCTTGCGGCCCGCATCCTCGTCGCCCTGAGCGGCGGCGAGAGAGAACCACTTGTACGACTCCGCGAGGTTCTGATCGACGCCGATGCCGCGGGCATACAGGATGCCGAGGTTGAACTGGCTGTCGGCAACGCCGCGCTCGGCGGCCTTGCGGAACCAGGCCGCAGCGGTTTTGTAGTTCGCGCCCTTGCTGCCGCCGTCGGCGTACAGCACGGCCAGATTGTGCATCGCCTTGGCGTTCCCGCGATCGGCCGCGGTCGAATACAGCTTCCGCGCGACGTCGAGGTCGCGCTTCACCCCGAGGCCCTTCTCGTACAGCGTGCCGATGCGGAAGATCGCCGGCGTCACGCCGGCATCCGCTGCGCGCTGATACCATTTGGCGGCTTCGTCGTAGTTCACCGGCACGCCCTTGCCTTCGGCGTAGCGGGTCGCGACTTCGTAAGCGGCAGCGGCATCGCCCTTGAGCGCCAGGGTACGCAGCGTCGCACCGCCAATGGTGTCGGGCAGCCGCTCGGCGGACGGAATCGCGACGGTGCCGAACTTCTCCGGCGCCGCGCTCGGCTGCGACGGGATCGTGCCGGTGATGTCGCTGGACGCGGCAGGCTCGGTCTGCTGCGCCGCCGGCGGCGTGTACAGCGACTGACGCTCGACCGGAGTCGGCGAAATCATCGACGGCGGCGGAGCGACCGGCGCGACAGACGGCGGTGCGGCGGGCTCGGTCGGATCGGATTGCCGCTCGTCCGCAGGCAGGCGCTGTTTGTCCGGTGCCGGGCCGGG
>NZ_QTKI01000263.1:0-6607 GCF_010820945.1 Rhodopseudomonas sp. BR0C11 | reverse complement strand
CCGCGGCTGAGGGAACGGCGCAAGCGGCTCGCGGGCACGCTGTCCGGCGGCGAGCAGCAGATGCGGGCGATGGGCCGCGCGCTGATGGGGGCGCCGAAGCTGTTGATGCTCGACGAGCCGAGCCTCGGCCTCGCGCCGATCATCGTGGCGGACATCTTCCGCATCGTCGGTGAACTGCGCGAAGCCGGGGTTTCGGTGCTGCTGGTGGAGCAAAATGCCAAGGCCGCGCTGGCGATCGCCGACCGCGCCTATGTGATGGAGCTCGGCGAATTCGTGCTCGACGGGCCGGCCTCAGAGGTTGCGCGCAACGAGGCGGTGGTCGCGAGCTATCTCGGCTTCTCGCACCCCGCCTGACGGTTCGGCGGGCACCATCGGCAAGGCGTCGCCGTCGTCGAGCAGCACCACGCAGTTGCGGCCGAGATCCTTGGCGCGATACAGCGCGAGGTCGGCGCGCCGCATCAGCGCCGACAGTTCACCGCCGCGATAGGCCGCGAGGCCAAAGCTCATCGTCACCGCCACCAGCCGGCCGTCGCAGGCCACAGCGGTGGCACACAGCCGGCACAGTTCGAGCGCGTAATCGTTGGCCTGTTCGTCGCTGACACCGACCATCAGGCCGGCAAATTCCTCGCCGCCGTGGCGAGCGATTAGCATGCCGCGCGGCGCGGCGAAGTCGCGCAGAATGTCGCCCACCTCCGCGAGCACGCGGTCGCCGATGTTGTGGCCATAATGGTCGTTGATCGCCTTGAAGCGATCGAGGTCGCACATCATCGCCACCACCGGCTGCCCGGCGAAATTGGCCTGCGCGAGCTGGGTCGCCGCCGCCTCGTCGAAGCCGCGCCGGTTGAGGAGACCGGTCAAAGGATCGGTGCGCGACATCCGCATCAGTTCGGCGCGGGTCGAGGTCAGTTGCCGCATCAGACGGGCCGACCGATACGCCATCGCGCCCGACAGCGTCGTCGAGATGCTGAGCGCCACCACCAGCGACGCCTTCACCACAGCGCCGACCTCCACGGTCGCGTGCCAATCGGTGCCGAGATCGGAGATCAGAAAGATGATGGTGGCAACCGCCGTAATCCCGGCTGCGGCCGCCACCCGGCCCGCGGTGTAGCGGATCACATCACGCTGCGTGACGATCTGGCTCGGCATCAATCACCGTTGCTGGGGCCGTGCCGGCACGGAAGCGTAACCGCCTCGGCCGCCGTCGGGCCCGATGCACGGCGTTCCGCCGCGCGAAGTCCGTTGAACCCCGGTACTCCTACCAGAGGACGCGCGCCGGTCACGTTAACTCCGCGCAATTCGAAGCATCAGCCTTAACGCGGCGCTAAGGCGGTGCCCCATTTTTCTGCGGTGCAGGACGAATCTCTTGAGGCTGCTACGGCAGCCCCCGCACAGCAAAAAGCCGGCCTCACGGGGAGGCCGGCTTTGCAAGGCGCAGGCGGGATGTCGCCGGCGCGATGGGGCTACTTCACCATCACGTACTTGCCGTCTTTGACGGTCAGAAGGATGCGCGATCGGTCGTCGAGGCCGTAGCGATCGGTTTCGGTGAAGCTGTACACGCCCTGGCTCGCCGCGATGTCCTTCTCGCTGATCAGCGCCTTGCGGATCGCTTCACGGAATTCCTGCGTGCCCGGCTTGGCAGTTTTCAGCGCCACCGGCACCACCCGCTCCAGCACCTTGAAGGCGTCGAACGAGTGCGCGGCGAACTGGCTGCGGCTGTTCGGGCCGTACTTGGCTTCATACGCCGAGTTGAGCTCGAGGCCGGGCTTCTTGGTTAGCGCGCTGGCATCCTGACCTTCCGGATCCATCACCGGACCCGACGCCATCAGCACGCCCTCCGCCGCCTTGCCGGCGATACGGATGAAGTCCATCGAGGCCGCGCCGTGGGTCTGATAGATCAGGCCCTTGTAGCCGCGCTCGCGCAACGTGGTCTGCGGCAGCGCCGCGGCGGTGCCGGAGGCACCGACCAGGATCGCATCGGGATTGGCGGCGACCAGCTTCAGCACCTGGCCGGCGACCGACGTATCCGGACGCGCGAAGCGCTCTTCGGCGACGATCTTCAGACCCATCGCCTCGCCCTGCTTCTTCAGGTCGTTAAACCACAGGTCGCCATAGGAGTCCGAATAGCCGATGTAGCCGACGGTCTTGATGTTGTTCTTCTTCATGTGCTCGTAGAGCACCTTGCCCATGATCGGAATCGGCTGCGGCATCGCCACCGACCACTTGGCGCGCTCCGGCGTGATCGGCAGCGGCGCCAGCGCGATGTGCGGCACCTGCGCTTCGTTGGCGACGTTGGAGACCGCCACGGTCGGCGGCGTCACCGATGAGCCCATGATCACGTCGGCCTTGGACTCCGTGACGAAACGCCGCGCGTTGGTGGTGGCGGCAGTCGGGTCGCCGCCGTCGTCGAGCACGATCACCTTGAGCGGATGGCCGCCGATTTCCTTCGCCACGAATTCGAGCGCGTTGCGCTCCGGAATGCCGAGCGCCGCGGCAGGTCCCGTGGTGGTGACGGTGATACCGATGGTGATTTCGTTGGTTTCGGCAAGAGCGGCACCGGACAATCCCGGCAACGCGAGGGCCACGGCGATCGCCGTAGCGGATAGCTTGAACTTGGTCACGTTCTCCTCCTCCCTCTGTTATGGCATCGGCCGTGTTCGGCGCGATCTTGTCGTCTTGTTTACGGCATCACCGGCGGCGAGTCAGCCCCGCATGAATTTCGCCTTCACCTCCTCGGGCACCGGCACCGATTTCAGCCGGCCTGGATCGTCCGGATGGCGGCCGACCATCACCCGCGTCTCGAAGCCTTCGAGCGCCAGCTGTTCGCCCTTGAAGAGCTTGTGCACCACTTCGAAGCTGGAACGACCAAACCGCTCGATCCGGCTTTCGATGCTGATCACATCGCCATAGGTCGAGGGGATGTAGAACTTGGCGCGGGTGTCCACCATCGGAATCCCGACCAGACCATAGACCTTGATCAAGTCGCGCTTCGAGCATCCGGCTGCGACAAAAAGCGCCGAGGTGGAGTCGTCGAACATCGCAAAGTAACGCGGGTAGTACACAATATCCGCCGGGTCACAATCGCCCCACTGGATCTGCACCTCACGGCGGTTGGTGAACATGTTGCCCTAATCCCAAACGAGAATATCCAAGTTCGTCATTCCGGGACGCGCCTCTTGGCGCGGGCCCGGAATCCATATCCCCTGACGGTGGTTATGGATTCCGGGCTCGCCGCTGCGCGGCGCCCCGGAATGACGAACGCTGAGTTTTGATCCTACTCCAGCGCGATCACATGCGCGGGCGGCGGGTCTGCGTACAGGTCGGCGATCAGCGCGGCACGATATTCCAGCACGGCGCGCTGGTTGACCGAGCCCTTGTCGGTGATCTCCCCCTTATCGATCGACAGCGGCTCGCCGAGCAGCACGGCGCGGGTGACGCGGTTCGACGAGCCGGTCGCCTGCGTCAGCAGCATGGCGAAGCGCTCGCGGAATGCCTCGCGGATCAGATGGTCGGCCGCCATGCCGGCCAGATCCTCCAGCGGCAGCGTAGCGTTGATCAGCTTGCAGCCGTCGGGATCGAGGATCGCCAGCGCGGTGACGTAATCGCGGTCGAGCCCGGCGATCACCACGTCGCGCACCAGCGGTGCGCAGGCAGCAATGAACTTGGCGCGCAGCGGACCGACGCTGACCCAGGTGCCCGACGCTAGCTTGAAGTCCTCCGAGATGCGGCCATCGAAATCGAAGCCTCTCGAAAGATCGTTGGGATCGACCGGCTTCAGCGCGTCGTTGAGCTTGTAGAAGCCCTCCTCGTCGAACGCCTTCTCGGTCAACTCCGAAGCGCGCCAATAGCCGGGCGTGATGTTCGGCCCCTTGGCGCGGACTTCGAGCTTGCCGTTGTTCGGCACCAGCTTGGCCTCGTTGCCCGGCACCGGCAGACCGACATGGCCCGAACGCGATGTCTGCGGCGTCACCGACATGAAGAACGGCGCAGTCTCCGTCGCGCCAAGGCCGGTGAGCATCGGCACCCGCGCGCCGGTCTCCGCCACCGCGACCTCGTCGAGCCCGCTCCAGACGTGCGCCGCGAGGCTGGCGCCGGAGAAGAACATCGCGTGCAGCCGGCTGAAGAACAATTTGCGGAGCTGCTGGTCTTCGCGCAGCACGGGCAGCAGCGACTCGTAGCCCTTCGGGACGTTGAAATACACCGTCGGCGCGATCTCGCGCAGATTGCGGATCGTTGCGGCGATCCCTGCCGGCGTCGGCTTGCCATCGTCGATATACATCGAGCCGCCGTTGAACAGCGTCAGGCCGATATTGTGGTTGCCACCGAAGGTGTGATTCCACGGCAGCCAGTCGACGATCACCGGCGGCTCATCCTTGAGGAACGCCATCGCCTCGCGGATCATCACCTGATTGGCGCAGATCATCCGCTGGGTGTTGATCACCGCTTTCGGATTGCCGGTCGATCCCGAGGTCAGCAGAAACTTCGCAATGGTGTCGTGGCCGATCGCCTCGTGCTTGGCGGCCAGCTCAGGATGCTCCGGCGTCGCCAGCAGTTCGGCGAGCGAGGTCACCTTGCGCCCCTTCACCTCGCCGCGCGTGGCAGCGAGTTCGACATCCTCTGGAACGGTGGCGAGGATCGCGGGCGCGAAGGCGGTGATGTCGTCGGCGAAGATCAGGCCTGGGGTCAGCAGACCGATGATGTGCCGCAGCTTGCCGTAATCCTTCGACACCAGCGAATATGGCGGCGACACCGGACACATCGCGACGCCCGCGTACAGCGCGCCGAACATCACGATCGCATGGTCGATCGAGTTGCCGGACAGGATCATCACCGGCCGCTCTGCCGACAGGCCGCGCGCGATCAGCGCCGAGGCGATGGTCTGCGCGGCGCGCAGCATCTCGGCATAGCTGATCTTACGCCAACCGCCCTCGCCGTTGCGCTCGGCCATGAACACCCGATCCGGTGCGATCTCGGCGAAATGATGCAGCCGATCGGTGATCCGCACCGGATAATCGGTGAGCGTCGTGGTCGAGCGCACGTAGATCGTGCCGTCCGGCTTGCGCTCGGTGGCGATGCCGATCTCGCCGAACGAGATGTCACGCAGCGGGTGAGCCGCGTCACGCCCGTCGGCGGTAGCGGCGAATGCAATGGGATCGGTCATGGCGTCCATCACGGCTCCGTTCAGCTCGGCCGAACCTTGGCTGTCTTGTGATCGAGGAAAGCGCGTATCCGCGTTTTGGCTTCCTGGTCGCTCTGCGCCACGGTCGCCATCAGCGATTCCATCAACAGGCCGGTCTGCGGATTGGCCTCGGCGATCATCGGCAGCGCCTGCAGTACCGCGAAATTGGTCAGCGGCGCGTTCTGCGCGACGCGATTGCCGAGCTCCAGCGCCTTGTCATAAGCCGAGCCGCTGTCGATCAAATATTGCGAGAAGCCGTGCATGACGCCCTCGGCGGCCGAGTACACGCGCCCGGTCAGCATCATGTCGGCCATCCGGGCGACGCCGATCAACCGCGGCAACCGCACCGAGCCGCCGCCGCCGACGAAGATGCCGCGGCTGCCCTCGGGTAGCGCGTAGTAGGCGGAAGCCTCGGCGACGCGGATATGCGCCGCGCAGGCGAGCTCCAGCCCGCCGCCGATCACCGCCCCCTTCAGTGCCGCAATCACCGGCACCCGGCAGTACTGAATCTTGTCGAACACCCGATGCCAGGTCTGGGAATGCACCAGCCCTTCGGTCGCGTCGCGTTCGCGCAGTTCGGAGAGGTCGAGGCCGGCCGAGAAGTGATCGCCGATGCCGTGGATCACCACCGCGCGGATCTCATCCGGAATGTCGGTGAGACAGTCCTTCAGCGCCGCCATCAGCCCGTCATTGAGGGCGTTGCGTTTCTTGGGGCGATTGAGACCGATCGTCAGCACGGGGCCGACGGTGTCGACGACAAGCGTCGATGGGTCCGCGAGCGTCGCGGCCTGAGCGTTTCCTGTGAGCACTTATTACGTCCTGTGCAGAATAGTTATAGATCATAACAATCACTTGAGCCCGGCGTCAATCGGCATTGCCGTGTAAAAGCGGGGACTGGGGCTCAGAAACCGCTGGCGCTGGATGTGACGCCAGCGGCGTGGCACAGCAACGCAGCCCGGCGAGGCGTGCCCCCCTCTCCAGCTTGCGGGAGAGGGTCGGGGTGAGGGCGACGCAGGCACGGAAGCTCAGCTACGCAGAAGTGCCCCGACCCCGGCTTCGCTACGCCAAATCGACTTCTTCCCTCACGGCAGAGCGCAACCGTGCCGGTGGTTAGTCCATGCCAGGAAGAGAGGCTGTCACCCCACCCCGCTCGCTGCGCGAGCGACCCTCCCCCTCCAGGGAGGGTGAAGATCGCAGCACCCCGTGCTCACAACACCTGATGCACGTCGATTACGACGCGGTCGGCGTGGCGGGCGGCGGAGCCAATGAACAGATGCTGCATCAGCCACTGATAGTTCGGGTGGCCGGTCTCGAATCGCGGCCGGGTGCGGAAATAGATCAGCTTGGGGTCGACCGGCTCGCCCCGCTTCAGCTTCTGCAGCAATTCGACCGGCCCGAACCGGATGCCGATGTTTTCGACATAGACCACCG
>NZ_QTKI01000262.1:0-6640 GCF_010820945.1 Rhodopseudomonas sp. BR0C11 | reverse complement strand
GCTTCACGCACGTCTATCCCGACGGGCCGGCGCCGTACTTCTCGTTTCATGCGCTTGGCCGGCATGGCGAGCTGCTCGAGCAATGGCAGGCGATCAAGGATGCGGCGAGCGATGCGCTGATCGCAGCAGGTGGCACCATCACCCATCACCACGCGGTCGGGCGCGATCATCGCAAATGGTACGACCGTCAGCGGCCGGACTTGTTCGCCGCCGCGCTACGCGCCGCCAAACGCGAGCTCGATCCGCAGGCGATGCTCAATCCGGGAGTGCTGATCGATCCGTAGCGCGGCGCTGCGGCGTCCCGGGCGCGGGTGGCGGCAACACGGAGTTGTCATCCGTCAGTAGATCGGTGGCGCGGCGACGCGGCAGGTCGACCCGCGCTTCGACGAATTCCGGCGGGCCTTCGACCAGCCGCGCGATCCGCCGGTCGCGCTCTTCCGGCGGCGCTTCTGCATCGATCAGCGCGTGAATCTGTGATGCGGCGAGTTCGACGGCGCGGTCCGGCGCGATCGCCAACGGCGGCCGCGCCCCCGGCGCGATGCTGAGCCCCAGTTGCACCAGACGCTCCAGCGCCTCAGCCCGCGACAGCAACCGGCTCGCGGCCCATTGATCGACTGCTGCGAGTGTCGAGTCGTCGAGCGCGACCGCATGCAAGCTGTCGCTCGCAATCACGGGTGAGTTGGTGGTTGGCTTCGTTGCCGGCGCGCTGTCGTCACTCATGCTGTCAGAACTAGACGATCGATCGCTGCTTCGAAAGCCGAACCTTCGGGTTGTCGGCCCAACCACGTAATCACATCAGGCCGGGCGTTTTGAGACATTCCGGGCGGCGGCCATTCGTTACCGCTTTACTAACACCAACCTGAACAATCCTGCAGCTCGCTTAGGCAAATTTTAAGCCGGCTCGCTTAGGTTAATCGTGTGAGTTGAGTGCTTTGCGAGTTGTGAGTACGCCATGACAGAGCCCCACCGCCCGAGGGTAAAATACGTGATCGGGCCCGATGGAAGCCCATTGACGATCGCGGACCTGCCTGCACCCGGCACCAAGCGCTGGGTCATCCGCCGGAAGGCCGAAGTCGTCGCTGCCGTCCGCGGCGGTCTGCTCTCCCTCGAGGAGGCGTGCAGCCGATACACGCTGACCGTGGACGAATTCCTGTCCTGGCAGTTCTCGATCGACCATCACGGTCTGGCCGGCCTGCGCACCACGCGAATCCAGCAGTATCGCCAGTAAACAAATCCTTTCCAGGTTTTGACGATTTGACGAAAGCCGGCCCCGTTTCGGGAAGCCGGCTTTCAGTATTTTCAAGGGTTTTTGCAGTCCGTTAAGACTCGTTAACCATATGGAAACCATCCCATAGGCAAGATTTGCCTAGCCGTGCGGGGAGGCTGAGCCCGCCGGTCGGTCGTGCTGCGCATCCGAGGGGCGTTTCTTGCAGAATCTGTTGGGTTTTCTCAAAGGCTTGGGAGCCGCCCGGCTGATGGCGATGATTGCCGTCACGGTTGCGCTGGTTGGATTCTTCGCCTTTGTCATCATGCGGGTGTCGCAGCCGCAGATGACGACCCTCTATACGGATCTCAGCGTTGAAGACTCCTCCAGCATCATTAAGGAGCTGGAGCGCCAGGGCATTCCGTTCGAAATGCGCAACGACGGCGCCATTCTGATGGTGCCGAAGGACAAAGTGACGCGGCTGCGGATGAAGCTCGCCGAAGGCGGCCTGCCGAAGGGCGGCGGCGTCGGCTACGAGATCTTCGACAAGTCGGACGCGCTCGGCACCACCAGCTTCGTTCAGAACATCAATCATCTGCGCGCGCTCGAAGGCGAACTGTCGCGCACCATCCGGGCGATTGATCGTGTGCAGGCTGCGCGCGTGCATCTGGTCCTGCCGGAGCGGCCGTTGTTTTCGCGTGAGGCGCCGGAGCCGTCGGCGTCGATCGTGTTGCGCGTGCGGGGCGCGCTGGAGCCGCAGCAGGTGCGCGCCATCCGCCACCTCGTCGCCTCCGCCGTCAACGGCCTGAAGCCGCAGCGGGTGTCGATCGTCGACGAAGCCGGCCAACTGTTGGCCGACGGCTCGGCCAGCGGCGAGCAGGTCGAAGGTGCCACCAGCGACGAGCGCCGTGCCGCGTTCGAAAAGCGGATGCGCAATCAGATCGAGGGCATCGTGTCCTCGGTGGTCGGCTCCGGCCGCGCCCGCGTCCAGGTCTCGGCCGATTTCGACTACAACAAGATCACCCAGACCTCCGACAAGTTCGACCCCGAAGGCCGCGTGCTGCGGTCGAGCCAGACCCGCGAAGAGTCCGCCGCGACCTCGGCAGCGGACGGCCAGGTGACCGTCAACAACGAGCTGCCCGGCGCCAACCAGGGTCAGGGCGCCGGCGCCCGCGACGTCAGCAAGAAGTCGGAAGAGACCAACAATTACGAGATTTCGCGCGTCACCAAGACCGAGGTGACCGAGGCCGGCCGCGTCAACCGGCTGTCGGTCGCGGTGCTGGTCGACGGTGCCTACACCAAGAACGACAAGGGCGAACTGGTCTATGCCGAGCGGCCGAAGGAGCAACTCGACCGCATCGCCGCGCTGGTGCGCTCGGCGATCGGCTTCGACCAGAAGCGCGGCGACCAGATCGAAGTGGTCAACCTGAAGTTCGCCGAGGCGCCGCAGATCGAGAAGCTGCCGGAGCCGGCCGGGCTGATGGGGATGTTCCAGTTCACCAAGGACGACATCATGAACATGATCCAGCTCGGGGTGATGTTCCTGCTCGGCCTGGTGGTGCTGTTCATGGTGATCCGCCCGCTGGTGAAGCGCATCCTCGCCGCCGAGCCGGCGCCGGAAGCCGTCGGCGGCCTGCCGGCGCTGGCCGACGGCACCGTGCCGCAGATCGGCGCCGATGGTCAGCCGGTACCGGCCAGCGTGCCCAGCATGATCGATATCGCCCAGGTGCAAGGCCAGGTTCACGCCCAGTCCGTGCACCGGGTCGGCGAACTCGCCGAACGCAATCCCAACGAAACCGCCGCCATTATTCGTCAATGGCTGGCCGAACCCGCAACCTAATCCGCCATGGCCGACGCGCCCGTCCCAGCAACCAGTCAGGATGACATCGCCTCCGTCGTTGCGACGTTGGCGCAGCGTCAGAGCGGCCGCGCGCCCAGCAAGCCGCTGAGCGGGCCGAAGCGCGCCGCCATCCTGATGCTCGCGCTCGGCGAACAATACGGCGGCAAGATCTGGTCGCTGCTCGACGACGAAGAAGTGCGCGAGCTGTCGATGACGATGTCGACGCTCGGCACCATTGAGCCCGAAACGGTCGAAGATCTGCTGCTCGAATTCGTGTCGCGGATGTCGGCCTCCGGCGCCCTGATGGGCAACTACGACGCCACCGAGCGGCTGCTGCAGAAATATCTGCCGGCCGACCGCGTCACCGGCATTATGGAAGAAATCCGTGGCCCCGCCGGCCGCAACATGTGGGAGAAGCTCTCCAACGTCTCCGAAGAGGTGCTCGCCAACTATCTGAAGAACGAGTACCCGCAGACCACCGCCGTGGTGCTGTCGAAGCTGAAGCCGGAGCACGCCGCCAAGGTTCTGGCGATCCTGCCGGAGGACATGGCGCTCGACGTCATCAACCGCATGCTGCGGATGGAGGCGGTGCAGAAGGAAGTGATCGAGAGCGTCGAGAAGACGCTGCGCTCCGAATTCATGTCCAACCTGTCGCAGACCCGCCGCCGCGACGCCCACGAGGTGATGGCCGAAATCTTCAACAATTTCGACCGCCAGACCGAGACCCGCTTCATCACCTCGCTGGAAGAGGACAACCGCGAGTCCGCCGAGCGCATCAAGGCGCTGATGTTCACCTTCGACGACCTGGTCAAGCTCGATGCCGGCTCGGCGCAGACGCTGATGCGCAACATCGACAAGGACAAGCTGGCGATCGCGCTCAAGAGCGCCAACGAAGAGGTCCGCGGCTTCTTCCTCGGCAATATGTCGTCGCGCGCCGGCAAGATGCTGATGGACGACATGGCCGCGCTCGGTCCGGTGCGGCTGCGCGACGTCGACGAGGCGCAGGCGCTGCTCGTCAACCTCGCCAAGGATCTCGCCGCCAAGGGTGAGATCGTGCTGACCAAGAACCGCGCCGATGACGAACTGGTGTACTGATGGCCGCTCCCGCACAGAAATTTCTGTTCAACGACGATTTCGGGGCACCGGAGAAGACCCGCGAGAAGGCGATCGCCGCGGCCGAGCTGGCGCAGGCCGTCGCCGCCGCCGAGCAGCGCGGCTATCAGAACGGGTTTGCCGCCGGTCAGAACGAAGCCTCAGTCGAGGCGCAGCGGCGCAGTGCGATGGCTCTGGAGCAGGTCGCGCAGGCGATGCACGTGATCGCCAGCGGCATCGGCGGTGTCGAAACCCGGATGGAGACCGAAGCGGTCGAAGTCGCGATTGCCGCGGCGCGCAAGCTGTGCGGCGAACTGATCGCCGCCGAACCGCTCGCCGAGATCACCGCGCTGGTCGGCGAATGTTTCCGCCATCTGGTAGCGACGCCGCATCTGGTGGTGCGGATCAATGACGCTGTGTACGAGGCCGCGCGCGAGCGCATCGAGCTGCTCGCCAAGCAGAGCGGTTTCGCAGGCCGTCTGGTGTTGCTGGCCGATCCGGAAATCGCCGGCGGCGACTGCAAAATCGAATGGGCCGACGGCGGCGTGGTGCTGGAGCGCGCCACCGTCGAAGCCAAGATCGACGAATTGGTGGGCCGCTACATGGCATCGCGCAACAGCGGCCGATGACAAGAGGAAGGTGAGACATGGGCGACAATGACGGCCAGGTGCCGCTTCCCGACCTCAACGGTGCCGACGCGCCGCCGCTGGCCGACGTCGGTTACCAGGAAGACGAACAGATTTCGCGCGTTGCCGCCGATCTCGAGGCGGTGTTCGACGTGCCGGTGCAGGTGTCGGCCGTGCTCGGTCGATCGAAGATGGACGTCGGAGAGCTGCTCAAGCTCGGACCCGGCGCAGTACTGGAGCTCGATCGCCGCGTCGGCGAGGCGATCGACATCTATGTGAACAACCGTCTGGTGGCACGCGGCGAAGTCGTGCTGGTCGAGGACAAGCTCGGCGTCACCATGACGGAAATCATCAAGGCGGACACTTAAACGCGAAGCGCGCGGGACTCGCGCGGCAGGAGATCTAGGAGCAATCCATGCGGCTTCTCATCGTCGGCACCCTGAAGGGCCAACTCACCACCGCGACCAAGATCGCGATCGATAACGGTGCGTCGGTCACGCACGCCGCCGACAACGAACAGGCGATGCGGGTGTTGCGAGGCGGCAAGGGCGCCGACCTGCTGCTGGTCGATGTCGCGCTCGATATCCGCGATCTGGTGATGCGGCTGGAGGCCGAGCACATCCACGTGCCGATCGTCGCCTGCGGCATCGCCTCCGATGCCCGCGCCGCGGTTGCCGCAATCCATGCCGGCGCCAAGGAGTACATCCCGCTTCCGCCGGATCCGGAGCTGATTGCCGCGGTGCTGGCGGCGGTGGCGAATGACAGCCGCGAGCTGGTGTACCGCGACGACGCAATGGCCAAGGTGGTGAAGCTGGCGCAGCAGATCGCCGGCTCCGAAGCCTCGGTGATGATCACCGGTGAGTCCGGCACCGGCAAGGAAGTGCTCGCGCGCTACGTCCATAGCCGCTCCAATCGTGCCAAGAAGCCGTTCATCAGCATCAACTGTGCGGCGATCCCCGAACACCTTTTGGAATCCGAACTGTTCGGCCACGAGAAGGGCGCCTTCACCGGCGCGGTGGCCCGCCGCATCGGCAAGTTCGAAGAAGCCAGCGGCGGCACGCTGCTGCTGGACGAAATCTCCGAGATGGACGTGCGGCTGCAGTCCAAGCTGCTACGGGCGATTCAGGAGCGGGTGATCGATCGCGTCGGCGGCAAGAGCCCGGTGCCGGTCGACATCCGTATCCTCGCTACGTCGAACCGAAACCTGTCGGAAGCGGTGCGCGAAGGCACCTTCCGCGAGGATCTGCTTTTCCGGCTCAACGTCGTCAATCTGAAGATCCCGCCGCTGCGCGAGCGGCCGGCCGACATCCTCGAACTGGCGCAGCACTTCGCCAAGAAATACGCCGACGCCAATGGCGTGCCGCTGCGGCCGCTGTCGGCCGAAGCGCGCCGCGTGCTCACCACCAATCGCTGGCCGGGCAACGTTCGCGAACTGGAAAACACCATCCACCGCGCGGTGCTGATGGCGCAGGGCGACGAGATCGGCCCCGAAGCCATCATCACGCCGGACGGCGACCGGCTGGATCAAGCCAAGACCCCGCCGGCGGTGGCGCATGCCACCTTCGCGGCCGAGCAGGTCACTCGCGCGCTGGTCGGTCGTACCGTGGCCGACGTCGAGCGTGATCTGATCCTGGAGACGCTGAAGCACTGCCTCGGCAACCGCACCCACGCGGCCAACATCCTCGGCATCTCGATTCGCACGCTGCGCAACAAGCTCAATGAATATGCCGACGGCGGCCTGCCGATCCCGCCCGCCGGCGGCGGCGAGCCCCGCGCCTTCGTGTCGATGGGTTGAGCGCCATCTTCGTGTTTCCGCGACCCTGAAGAGAGCCCTCCGGCCCCCTCTGGAAGGTCTCTCCTCCGCCCCTCCTCCTGAAA
>NZ_QTKI01000261.1:0-6645 GCF_010820945.1 Rhodopseudomonas sp. BR0C11 | reverse complement strand
GCCGCCGGCCAGCGCCCTGCCATGCGGTCGCACCCGGGGCGGCGTTAACACTTTGCTAACCATGAACCGGGCAAATTTTGCCCAGTGAAGAAGTGTCGTCGGCCGCGAAAAACGGGGAATGCCCGTGGACGCCAGTGCGCTGCCTCACGTCGGACCCAGCGCCCCTCCGGTCGCGGCGAAGACGTCCGGGCGGCGCAAGCGACGCGCACAGGGGACTGCGGCTGAAATGACGGACACCACGGTCGGCCAGGGCACGGGCGCCGGCATTCCCAGCCTCAAAGAAATGATCGCCATACTGCGGCGCGGCGACCTCGCGCTCGCGATCGGCGTGCTGACCATCCTGGTCGTGCTGATCCTGCCGCTTCCGGCGATCATTCTCGACCTGTTCCTGGCGATCTCGATCACACTCTCGATCCTGATCCTGATGACGTCGCTGTTCATTCAGGCGCCGCTGGAATTCTCGTCGTTCCCGACCGTGCTGCTGATCTCGACCATGCTGCGGCTGTCGCTGAACATGGCCTCGACCCGGCTGATCCTGTCGCACGGCCATGAAGGCACCGCGGCCGCCGGTCACGTCATCGAGGCGTTCGGCGGCTTCGTGATGGGCGGCAATTTCGTGATCGGGATCATCGTGTTTACGATCCTGATCATCGTCAACTTCGTGGTCATCACCAAGGGTTCGGGCCGTATCGCCGAAGTCGCGGCACGCTTCCAGTTGGACTCGATGCCCGGCAAGCAGATGGCGATCGACGCCGATCTGTCGGCCGGACTGATCGACGAAGCCACCGCCAAAGCGCGGCGCAAGGAGCTGGAGGACGAAAGCGGCTTCTTCGGCGCCATGGACGGTGCCTCGAAGTTCGTCCGCGGCGACGCCATCGCCGGCCTGCTGATCGTGTTCATCAACGTGATCGGCGGCATCATCATCGGTGTGGCGCAGCAGGGACTGTCGTTCTCCGAAGCCGGCCACACCTACACCCTGCTGACGGTCGGCGACGGCCTTGTGACGCAGATCCCGGCACTGATCGTCTCGACCGCAGCAGGCCTGTTGGTGTCAAAGGCCGGCATCTCCGGCTCGGCCGACAAGGCGATGATGGGCCAGCTCTCCGGCTATCCGCAGGCGCTGGGCATGGCGGCCGCGGTGATGCTGGTGCTGGCGGTGCTGCCGGGCATTCCGACCATTCCGTTCCTGGCGCTGGGCAGCGGCTCGGCCTTCCTCGCCTTGAAGGCACGCAAGCGGAAGGCGGAGGTCACCGCCGAGAAGGCACAGGCCGCAGTGGCGCCGGAAGCCGCCGCAGCTGCAGCCGCGGCAGCGTCGGCCGAGGAGCCGATCGCAGCGGCGCTGAAGATCGACGATCTGAAGATCGAGCTCGGCTACGCGCTGCTGCCGCTGGTCAACGGGCCGGACGGCACCGACCGCCTCACCGAACAGATCAAGGCGCTGCGCCGCTCGCTGGCGATCGAAATGGGCTTCGTGATGCCGGCAGTGCGCATCCTCGACAACGTCCAGCTCGAGGCCAACACCTACGTCATCAAGATCAAGGAAGTCGACGCCGGCACCGGCCGGATCTGGCCGAACCAGTTCATGGTAATGGACCCGGCCGGCGAACAGGTGACGGTGCCCGGCATCCACACCACCGAGCCGACCTTCGGCCTGCCCGCCACCTGGGTCGACGCCAACTTCAAGGAAGAGGCATCGCTGAAGGGCTACACGGTGGTCGACGCCGCCACCGTGCTGTCGACCCACCTGACCGAGTTGCTCAAGGCCAACATGTCCGACCTGTTGTCCTATGGCGAAACCCAGAAGCTGCTCAAAGACCTGCCGAAGGAACAAGGCGAACTGGTCAAGGACATCGTCCCGGGTCAGATCACCGTCTCGGGCATCCAGCGCGTGCTCCAGCTGCTGCTCGCCGAGCGCGTCTCGATCCGCGACCTGTCGACCATCCTCGAAGGCATCGCCGAAGCGCTGGCGTTCTCGCGCAATCCGTCGACCATCGTCGAGCACGTCCGTGCCCGGTTGGCCCGCCAGATCTGTGCGCAGAACACCTCGTACAACGGCTACCTGCCGCTGATCGCGCTGTCGGCCAAGTGGGAGCAGGCGTTCGCCGAATCGATCATTGGCCAGGGCGAAGACCGCACCCTGGCGATGGCGCCGTCGAAGCTGTCCGAATTCATGACCGCGGTGCGCGACAAGTTCGAACAAGCCGCTCGCGAAGGCGAAGCGCCGGTGCTGGTGACCTCCGCCTCGATCCGGCCGTTCGTCCGCTCGCTGGTCGAACGCTTCCGGGCCCAGACCACGGTGATGTCGCAGGCCGAGATCCATCCGCGGGCGCGGTTGAAGACGGTCGGCAGCGTTTAAAGCCGCCCGGTTCCCAGCCTTTGGACGACAAGGCGGCTGCGCGACTTTTGCGCAACAGACAAGGTCTATTGGCCTCGGGTGGTATTTTGATGCCGATGGCTGCGAGAACGGCCAAGGCAGCCTCGCCGCACCTGATTTGATTAATTTTCAGTAAGTTAGGCGGGCTTTTCGCGCTGCATTCTCGCGCACTATCACGCTTGTTCACGCGTTTGTGACCCCCTCTGCGGAACGGCCGAGCGATTTCCTACGTTTTCTGCGTGAGTTCTTTGAACCTGCTTCGGGATCGCAAACACGAATTTCCGAGGGTGGAGAAGACAGCAGGAGGCTCCGCATGAACCATTCGATCTACAGTGCCGATCGCAGCACCCACTTGAAGATTGTGGCAGTGGCTCTGGTCGCCGGGATCGCGGTGGCGGGCCTCGGCATCACCGCACGGCTCGGGGCCGACGACGGCTACACCCAGACTGCCAAAGTGATCAAAGCCGGCAAACCGACCGCGATCAGCAAGGCGGAAACGATGGTGATCCGCTAACCGTTCCAGCGTTCACGCATGCCAGATAGCCCCCCTGGCTGACGCGTGAGCTGAGGAGGTCCCACTCACCCCAAGTGGAGACCCAAAGGAAAACGCCCGCTCCCCACGGGCGTTTTTCTTTTGTGCGATGAAGTTGGTCGCGCGGTTGGTCGAGCTGTTCAGCTACTGTCCGCACGCTGTCTCACAGCGCGGTTCGAAATAATCAGCTTGGGCAAAACCTGAGGACGACGAGCGGCAACGCGTCGCCTCCGCCATGGACCAGTCGATTACTGCCGTGGCGTATTTCGGATCGGCTCCGGCGGCACGCTTTCCACCAGCTTGCCGGTGAACACAATCGGGCCGGTGGCGACGCCGGTCGGCGAGCCGCCTTCAGGCTCGACCGTCACCGCGTAGGTAGCTTTGCTAACCAGATCGGGATCGTATGACGACAGCACCGGATTGACGGTGAAATCGCGGTTGCCGATCACGCCGAGCGACCGCGGCTTCTGCAGCTTGTCTGAGACGATCCAGAGTTCGTAGCTCTTGCCCGGCTCCGGCGACGCGGCAACCCGGCGCACCGTGAAGGTCTTGGTGCCGGCATCGACGGTGAGGATGAAGGCCGGCGCATTGCCGTCCTTCTGCAGCACGGCGACGTATTGCGCTGGCACCGCCGGCGGCGGCGTTTCGACCTTGACGATCTGGGTGCGGATCGGCGGACGAACCGCGTCCGGCAACAGGTCCGGCTGATACACCTGCGCGCCGACCACCAGCAGCAGCGACGCTGCGATCGCGCTCGACAGCATCGCCACGCCGCGCCAGATGTAGGCGCGTTTGGCGAAGTGCACCACGCGTTTGGATTCGGGGCTGAGTTCAGTCGACTCGCTGACGGGTGCGGGACCGGTGTCGTTGGCAGGGCGCGGCAAGATCGGATCTCCCGGCGCGCCGAGCACCCCGGCACTGGCGACGTCACCAATCGGCGGCGCAGCCGGCGGCGGCACCGCGCGCTGTGACTCGGCGGCGATCGCCGCCTTGATCCGATCCCATACCTCGCCGCGCGGCTCGACCAGCCCGACCATCTGATTAAGCGCGCCGAGCTTCAGCTCCCACGCTTTGACCAGCGCGGCGAACTCGGCATCGCTGCGCATCAGCGCCTCGGCTTCCGCCCATTCGGCGGCGTCGAGCGTGCCGAGTGCGTATTCCGCGGCGAGCGCGCTATGGTCTTCGCTGTGGGCCATCAGGTCAGTCCCAAACACCCCCGAACATCGAGCAGGCTGCGGCGCAGCCAGGTCTTGATCGTGTTGGCCGGAGCGCCGAACTTGGCGCCGAGCTGCTCACGGCTCCAGCCGTTGTAGTACGCCAGCAGAACCAGTTTCTGCCGTTCGGGCTCCAAACGGCCGATGCACTCCAGAAGCCGCTTCAGCTCCTCAGTCATCTCCCGGCGCGCCAGCGGGTCAGGCGTCTCCGCCGCGACGTCATTGGCGGACGGCTCCTCCTCGATCGAGACTTCGCCGCGCTTGCGTGCGACGTCGATCGCCCGGTTGCGCGCGATCGACGCCATCCAGGTGATCGGCGAAGCCACCTCGGAATCGAACTGCGCAGCGTTGTTCCAGATCTTGACGTAGGCGTCCTGAATGACTTCTTCGGCGAGATCCTGTCGCCGCAAGATACGAAGCACGACGCCGAACAGTTTCGCCCGCGTCGCATCGTAGAGTCGCTGGAACGCGTCCTGGTCGCGCTCAGCGACCGCGGCGATCAGCGAAACCAACTCAGCCGGCGACAGCATTCCGAGACCTCACCATGGCCGTTGCGGCCACGCCCCCCGTTCCGGCCGAGCGGCCCGAACCACAGCAGCATATCTTGCAACGCAGTGTTCCACCACGCCACTGCATAGGCTGTGGATACCGCAAACGAAAGCCCGGACCGAGGGCCCGGGCTGTTTCGACGCCAAGTTGCGAAAGATCAGGCGACGGCGCCCGCCCCACCAAGCCGTGCACGCATCAGACCGATGCTGTCGAGGTCCGCCTGTTCGCGGGCACTTTCCTCGGCGCGTTCGCGCGCCTGGTCGCGCTCGTCGAGCAATTCGACCTTCTTCATCTCGTCGAACGCCTCGGACAACTGGCCGCGGGCTTCTTCGAGCTGCACCCGCAGCTCGTCGGCAGAGCGAGTCAGGTTTTCGCGGCGCTGAATCGCCGCTTTGGCATAGGTCGGATAAGCGAAGTGGCTGGGGTCCGTGATCCCCGCGCGTTCCTGCTCGGTGACGATTTCGCGCTCCAGATCGGACGACATCCGCTCGAAATCCGCGATCATCGCTTCGATCTGGGCAACCCGTCTGCGCCGCTCGTCGACCTGAAATTTCTTCAGACGGATCAGCGTTTCGCGTGACTTCATCGACTCGTACTCCCCAGAAGTCCCAGTTCAACGCGGGACATCGCCGGATGGTCACGACAGGGCCACCCGGCAAATCGATTGACGTGCCAAGCATGATGGCCGGACAAAGTTAGCGTTCCGTTTCCGAATTACTCAGGATCTGCTCCAATTGGGCATATCCTGACTGCAAGCTGGTCGCCTCATCCTTGCCTTGGCGGAGGAAATCCTCCAGCGGCTCGTGCAGCCGCACCGCCTCGTCGACCTCGGCGCTCGAGCCGGGACGATACGCGCCGAGCCGGATCAATTCTTCCATGTCGGCGTAGGTCGCCATGATCTGTCGCGCCCGCTTGATCATCGGCAGATAAACCGGATCGGCCGATTTCGGCATGGTTCGAGACACCGACTTCAGCACGTTGATGGCCGGATAGCGGCCGCGCTCGGCAATCGAGCGCTGCATCACGATGTGGCCATCGAGGATGCCGCGGACCGCGTCAGCGACCGGCTCGTTATGATCGTCGCCGTCGACCAGCACGGTGAAGATGCCGGTGATGGTGCCCTCGCCCAGCCCCGGGCCGGCGCGTTCAAGCAGCTTCGGCAGTTCGGTGAACACCGTCGGCGTATAGCCTTTGGCGGTCGGCGGCTCGCCGGCCGACAGCCCGATCTCACGCTGCGCCATCGCAAAACGCGTGACCGAGTCCATCAGGCACAGCACGTCCTTGTCGTTGTCGCGGAAGTATTCGGCGATCGCCAACGTCAGATACGCTGCCTGCCGCCGCATCAGCGCTGGCTCGTCCGACGTCGCGACCACAACCACGGAACGCGCGAGACCTTCCTCGCCGAGGTCATCCTGCAGGAACTCCTGCACCTCGCGGCCGCGTTCGCCGATCAGCCCGATCACCGACACCGCGGCATCGACGTTGCGAGCAAGCATCGATAGCAGCACGGACTTACCAACGCCGGAACCGGCGAAGATACCCATGCGCTGCCCACGGCAGCAGGTGAGAAAGGTGTTGAGTGCACGCACGCCGAGATCGAGCGGCATGCCGACGCGCTTGCGCGAATGCGCCGGCGGGGGCTGATTGCGGAACGGCATCGGCGACGGACCTTGTACCAGCGGCCCCTTGCCATCGATCGGTTCGCCCAAAGCGTTAACAACGCGGCCGAGCCAATGCGGCGACGGTCGCACCTGAGCGGCCGCGTTCGCGATGATCGCCCGGCAGCCGCGGCGCACGCCTTCGAGTCCTGCGAACGGCATGACGATGGCGTTGTTACCGGTGAAACCGATCACTTCGCACGGGATCGCACGGTTGGCGCCGGTTTCGACAACGATGCGTGCGCCAACGCTCATCGCGTGAATCGGCCCGGCGATCTCGACCATCAGACCGCGCACGCCGACAACGCGTCCATAGGT
>NZ_QTKI01000260.1:0-6671 GCF_010820945.1 Rhodopseudomonas sp. BR0C11 | reverse complement strand
GGGCGCCCCAGGCACTGAGTTCGCAATCTGCGGAGAGATTGGCCTTACTTGGATCGCTACGCGATGCGACCGTTCCCGCAGGCGGGGATGGGTCACGCGATCGAGCCTCAGTGCTCGCGTCGCCCTCACCCCAGCCCTTCCCGCAAGCGGGAGAGGGAGCCGGCCGCGCTTGGGGCCGGCTACCCCCGTCTTCTTAAAGAGTCAGCAACTGACTACGCCGCCGCCTGCTTCTTCGGGGCGAAGCGGTGGTAGAAGGTGTCGCCGGTCTTGGCCATGTCTTCGAGCAGCTTCGGCGGGGTGAAGCGCGAGCCGTATTTGCCCTCGAGCTTATGGCACAGCGCCACGAACTCCTTGGTGCCCATGAAGTCGATGTAGCTGAGCGTGCCGCCGGTGAACGGCGCGAAGCCGAAGCCGAGGATCGAGCCGACATCGGCCTCGCGCGGATCGACGATGACGTTGTCCTCGACGGTGCGGGCCGCTTCCACCGCCTGCACGGCGAGGAAGCGCTGCTTCAGCTCTTCGACGTCGATGGTGTCGGGATCGAGGTGCTTGGGCTGCAGCGCGGCGATGCCGTCCCACAGGCTCTTCTGCCCCTTACCCTTCTCCGGATAGACGTAGAAGCCCTTGCCGTTCTTGCGGCCGAACCGGCCCTGCTTCTCGACCAGCTCGACCATCAGCTTCTTCTGCTGCTGATCGACCGCCTGTTCGCCGAGGTCGGCTTCGGTGGCCTTCATGATCTTGAGGATCAGGTCGAGCGCAACTTCGTCGGCCAGCGACAGCGGGCCGACCGGCATGCCGGCCATCTTGGCGGCGGTCTCGATCATCGGCGCCGGGACGCCTTCCATCAGCATCTCAAGGCCTTCAGCGGTGAAGCGCAGCACGCAGCGGTTGGCGAAGAAGCCGCGGCTGTCGTTCACCACGATCGGGGTCTTGCCGATCTGGCGGGTGTAGTCGAGCGCGGCCGCCAGCGTAGCGTCGCTGGTGTTGTTGCCGAGGATGACTTCGACCAGCATCATCTTCTCGACCGGCGAGAAGAAGTGGATGCCGATGAACTTCGACTGGTCCTTGAACTCTTCGGCCAGCGAGTTGATCGGCAGGGTCGAGGTGTTGGAGGCGAAGATCGCGCCTTCCTTCAGCAGCGGCTGCGCCTTGGCGTAGGTCTCGGCCTTGACCTTGCGATCCTCGAACACGGCTTCAATGACGAGGTCGGCATCCGAGATCGCATTGAAGTCGGCGGTCGCGATGATCCGCGACATCAGCGCGTCGCGGTCGGCCTCCTTGGCGCGCCCCTTCTTGATCAGCCCATCGATGACCGACTGGCAGTGCGCCTTGCCCTTGTCGGCGCTCTCCTGGTCGCGGTCGATCAGCACCACTTCGATGCCGGCCTTGGCCGAGACGTAACCGACGCTTGCGCCCATGAAGCCGGCGCCGATGATGGCGAGCTTCTTGACCTTGGTCGGCGGCACGCCCTGCGGACGGCGCGCGCCCTTATTCAGCTCCTGCATCGACAGGAACAGGCTGCGGATCATCGCAGCCGCTTCCTTGGTCTGCAGCACGTGTGCGAAGTAACGCGACTCGATGCGCAGCGCGACGTCCATCGGCACCAACAGGCCCTCATAGACGCAGCTCATGATGGCGCGCGCGGCCGGATAGTTGTCGTAGGTCTCGCGGCGATAGATAGCGTTGCCGGCCGGGAACATCATCATGCCCTGCTTGGAGAACACCTGGCCACCGGGCAGCTTGAAGCCCTTCTCGTCCCACGGCGCCACCGCCTTGCCGCCGTTCTTGATCCAGTCCTTGGCGGTCTTGATCAAATCGGCCGCAGGCACCACGGCGTCGACCAGCTTCAGCGCCTTGGCCTTGTCGAGCTTGATCTGATCGCCCTTGAGCAGGATGGTCATCGCCTCCTGCGGATTGACGATGCGCGGAATCCGCTGGGTGCCGCCGCCGCCCGGGAACAGGCCGACCTTGATCTCGGGCAGGCCGAGACGGGTCTTCGGATTGTCGGCTGCGACGCGGTAGTGGCAGGCCAGCGTCACTTCGAAGCCGCCGCCGAGCGCCAGGCCGTTAATCGCCGCGACCCACGGCTTGCCGCCGGTCTCGATGCCACGCAGGATCTGCGACAGCTTGCGGCTCTCGTCGAACAGCATCTTCTGGGCGGCTTCTTCGCCCTTCTCTTTGCGGATCTGGGCGAACTGCTGGTTCATGCCTTCCAGCATCGACAGGTCGGCACCGGCGCAGAACGCCTCCTTGGCCGAAGTGATCACCACGCCCTTGACCGCGGCGTCCTTGCTGGTCTGTTCGGCGATCGCGCCGAGTTCCTCGATCGTGGTGGCGTCGAGCACGTTCATCGACTTGCCGGGCAGGTCCCAGGTCACCAGCGCGATGCCGTCGGCGTCGGTCTCGACTTTGAAAATCTTGAAGGCCATCTGATTAGCTCCTTCGATGCCAGCAGCCGTTGCGGCGCGGCGGTTGATGTTCTTCTCCCCTCCCCCGCATGGGGAGAGGGAGCAGGCCTGCGCGCGTTGCGCGGCCCGCGGCGCTATCGAATACTCACACCCGCTCGATGATCGTTGCGGTGCCCATGCCGCCGCCGATGCACAGCGTCACCAGCGCAGTCGCCTTGCCGGTGCGCTCGAGCTCGTCCAGCACGGTGCCGAGGATCATCGCGCCGGTAGCGCCGAGCGGATGGCCGAGCGCGATCGCGCCGCCATTGACGTTGATCTTGTCGTTGTCGATCTCGAACGCCTGCATGTAGCGCAACACCACCGAGGCGAACGCCTCGTTGAGCTCGAACAGGTCGATGTCGCTCTTCTTCATGCCGGAGCGTTCGAACAGCTTGTTGGTGACGTCGACCGGACCGGTCAGCATCATCGCCGGCTCCGAGCCGATATTGGCGAAGGCGCGGATCTTGGCGCGCGGCTTCAGACCGTGCTTCTCACCGGCTTCCTTGCTGCCGAGCAGCACCGCGCCGGCGCCGTCGACGATGCCCGACGAGTTGCCGGCATGGTGCACGTAATTGACCTTCTCGACTTCCGGGTGCGACTGGATCGCCACCGCGTCGAACCCGCCCATCGCGGCGATCGGCGCGAACGACGGCTGCAGCTGCGCCAGCGACTGCATCGTCGTCGACGGACGCATGTGCTCGTCCTTGGCCAGGATGGTCAGGCCGTTGATGTCCTTCACCGGCACCACCGACTTGTCGAACCGGCCTTCGTCCCAGGCCTTCGCGGCGAGCTGCTGGCTGCGCACCGCATAGGCGTCGACGTCGTCGCGCGAGAAGCCGTATTTGGTGGCGATCAGGTCGGCCGAGATGCCCTGCGGCATGAAGTAGGACGGGATCGCCATCGACGGATCCATCGGCCAGGCGCCGCCCGAGGCGCCGAGGCCGATGCGGCTCATCGATTCCGCACCGCCGCCGATCACCAACTCGTGCTGGCCGCTCATGATCTGCGCCGCGGCGAAGTTCACCGCGTCGAGGCCCGAGGCGCAGAACCGGCTGATCTGCACGCCGGGCACCGCTTCGCCGAGGCCCGCCTTCATCGCTGCGAACCGCGCGATGTCCGAACCGGCTTCGCCGACCGGATCGACCACACCCATCACGACGTCGTCGACCACGTCCTTCTTGAGGTTGTTACGCTCCTTCAGCGCCTTCAGCGGCACGGTGGCGAGCGCCAGCGCGGTCACCTCGTGCAGCGAGCCGTCGGCTTTGCCGCGGCCGCGCGGAGTGCGAACGTGATCGTAAATATAGGCTTCGGGCATCCGTTTTCTCCCGTTTCGGTCCGGGCTCACAGGAGCCGGACGAATTGAACAATCGCGTGTCGAGGCGTCATTGCGAGGAGCGTAGCGACGAAGCAATCCAGACTTCGCGCGCGGCTCGGACTACTTCGCTTCGCTCGCAATGACGACGTTGGTTTGACGAAAGCGTCAGAACGCTTCCGCCGGCAGTTCCATCAGCGTGGCGCAGCCGGATTCGATCCGGGTCAGCCGCAGCGCGGTTTCGGGCAGCATCCGCTCGGCGAAGAACCGTCCGGTGACCAGCTTGCGGGTCAGGAAGGGTTTTGCGCCCTCGGCCGCGATCTTGGCCCACATGTAGCCCATCGCTACCAGGCCGAAGAGGTGCATGTAGTCGGTGGCAGCGGCACCGGCGTTGTCCGGCTGCGCCATCGCGTTCATCATCAGCCAAGTGGTGGCCTTCTGCAGATGGCCGAGCGAGGTCGACAGCGGCGCCACGAACGGCTTCATCGCCTCGTCGCCGCCATGCTCCTTGGCGAAGGCGCCGACCTCGGCGAAGAACGCCATCACGGCGCGGCCGCCGTCACGCGGCAGCTTGCGGCCGACCAGATCGAGCGCCTGAATGCCGTTGGCGCCTTCGTAGATCATCGCGATGCGGGCATCGCGGACGAACTGCTCGACGCCGTTGGCGGCGATGTAGCCGTGGCCGCCGTAAACCTGCTGGGCCGCGACCGCATTGGCGAAGCCGCCGTCGGTCAGCACGCCCTTCAGCACCGGCGTCATCAGGCCGAGATGATCGTCGGCCACCTGGCGCTCCTTGGCGTCGCTGGAACGATGCGCGACGTCACTCTTCAGTGCGGTCCACAGCACCAGCGCCCGCGCCGCTTCGTTGAACGCGCGCATCGTCAACAGCGCGCGGCGGATGTCGGGATGCACGATGATCGGATCGGCCGGCTTGTCGGTCGCCTTCGGCCCCGACAGCGCCCGGCCCTGCAGTCGCTCGCGGGCGTATTCGACGGCGTTCTGATAGGCGACTTCCGACTGCGCCAGGCCCTGCACCGCGACGCCGAGGCGAGCCTCGTTCATCATCACGAACATGCCCTGCATGCCCTTGTTCTCTTCGCCGACCAGCCAGCCGGTGGCGCCGTCGTAGTTCATGGTGCAGGTGGCGTTGCCGTGGATGCCCATCTTGTGCTCGATCGAGCCGCAGATCACGCCGTTGCGGGCACCGACGGTACCGTCGGGGTTGACCAGAAATTTCGGCACCACGAACAGCGAGATGCCCTTGATTCCGGCCGGTGCGCCTTCGATCCGCGCCAGCACCAGATGGATGATGTTGTCGGCCATATCGTGCTCACCGGCCGAGATGAAGATCTTGGTACCGGTGATCTTGTAGCTGCCGTCCGCCTGCTTCACCGCCTTGGTCCGCAGCAGGCCGAGATCGGTGCCGCACTGCGGCTCGGTGAGGTTCATGGTACCGGTCCACTCGCCGGACACCATCTTGGGCAGATAGGTCTGCTTCTGCTCCGGCGAGCCATGCACCGTCAGCGCCGCCGCGGCGCCCATCGTCAGGCCTGGGTACATCGCAAACGCCATGTTGGCGGAGTTCAGGAATTCCTGCACCGTCTGGGTCAGCGTGATCGGCAGGCCCTGGCCGCCATATTCGGCCGGCGACGACAGGCCCATCCAGCCGCCTTCGGCGATCTGCTTGTAGGCGTCCTTGAAGCCCTTCGGGGTGGTGACGCTGCCGTCGTCGTGGCGGGTGCAGCCTTCGTGATCGCCGACCGCATTGAGCGGATGCAGCACTTCCTCGCTCAGCCGCGCCGCCTCGTTGATGATCGCGTCGCGCACGTCGGCCGCAGCATCGGCGAACCCGGGCAGGTTGTTGTAGCGGTCGAACTGAAAAACGTCGTTGAGCAGGAAGCCGACTTCTTCAACCGGGGCCTTGTAGATCGTCATGCGGTTCTCTCGATCGGGATCAGGTGTGAAGTGTGCGCCGCCTGAAACAACTTCAGGCGACGGCGAGATGAATTCGACCAGTCGCCGGCGCGCTTATTGCTGCGCCAGCTGTTCTCCCATCAAGCGATGCAGCAGGTTGATCGCTTTCAGGGGTCTTACCATGACCTTGAAGTGTGTAATACGTCCGTCGTCGGCGAAGGTGATGATGTCGACGCCGTTGATCTTGATGCCTTCGATCACGTTCTCGAACTCGAGCACCGCGCTGTTATCGCTGCGCCATTCGCCCACATAGGTGAAGCCCGGGCCGCCGAGCACCTTTTCGGCACCCTTGAGGTACTTGAACACGATGTCGCGCCCGACCTGCGGGGTGTGAACCACCGGGCTTTCGAACACCGCGTCCGGATGCAGCAGATCCCACAGCGCATCTGAGTCGTGGGACTTCATGAAGGCATACCAGGTGTCGAGCCCGTTCAAGGCCATCGGCAGTTCTCCGGATGAGCGAGATAGAATTGCGGCGAAGACGTAAGGCGGGGCGGATGTTCGACCATCATCGGTCGCGACATCAAGCGCGATGACGCCGCGGCGCGCTTGGGCGCCGGCACGTCTCCAAATCTCTGCAAAGCACCGGGATGGCGGCTCGGGACAGGTCGACCATCGGCCGCTGGACCAACATGGCGTGCACGAGCGCTCCTCCGATGTGATGATTTCCAGCGGCCGCAACGTAGCAGCCTGCCAGATCATCTCCATACACCTCTGAATGGCATCTAACGGCGCGGCTTGGCCGTGTCAATACACGCGTGTATGGTGCCGGCATGGATTCGGATACCAAAGATCGGCTGACGCGCGCGGACTGGCTTGCCCATGGGCTGCGGACACTCGCCCGACATGGCGCCAACGCCCTCAAAGTCGGCGATTTGGCCGCCGGCCTGGACGTGTCGCGCGGCAGTTTCTACTGGCACTTCAAGGACGCCACCGAC
>NZ_QTKI01000259.1:0-6749 GCF_010820945.1 Rhodopseudomonas sp. BR0C11 | reverse complement strand
CTATCCGGTGTCGGACGCCTGCTATCTGGCCAAGAAGCCGCTGATCACCGCCAGCGCATTGGAGCCGTCGAGCCGCACCCGGTGCTGCACCACGCGGACGTTGGGATTGAGGGCGAGGATCCGGCCGGCCGCACTGTCGGCCTTGCGGGCGCCGATGTCGGGCGTTGCGTGGATCACCTAGCGCTGCAGATTCGACAGCGTGACGATGTCGTCGTCGACGATGTCGAGCGTACCGATTCCGGCCGCGGCCAGATACATCAGCACCGGCGCGCCGAGTCCGCCGGCGCCGACCACCAGCACCCGTGCCCCCTTCAGCGCCGCCTGTCCGGGGCCGCCGACATCGCGCAGCACGATGTGGCGAGCGTAGCGTTCCAGTTCCTCGGCACTCAGCATGATCGGATGGTATCCTTCACTTCCACGGCCAGACCGGCACCGTCATCTTGAAGACGCGCATCCGGCTCATCCTTTCCAGCGTTCGAAGGTGCGATTTCCGGCGGGCGAGACATTGTGTGCGCGGTGCCGCGCGTCGAACCGGCGCAGCGTTGGCGCCGACCAAGCGGTTGTGGTTATTTGCGCATGGCGCAACGTTGCTCGGGAATTGTCATGAGATCGATGCTGGCTGCAACCCTGATCGTCGCTGGTGCCGCCACTCTGGCGGCGCATGGCGCACACGCCGCGCCAAAGCAAACCGCGGCCGCACCGCCGGCAGCGCAGACTCCTTCGGAGACGGCCAAAACGCTCGCGCAGGGCGAGCGCCAGGCGATTCAATCCGATCTCGCCTGGACCGGCGACTACAATGGCCTGATCAATGGCGAGGTGTCCGATCGGATGATCGCCGCCATCAAGCAATTCCAGACCAATCAGGGGCACAAGCCGACCGGTGTGCTCAATCCGCAGGAACGCGGGCAGCTCGCCGAGGCGGCGCGCAAGCTGCAGGCCAGCGTCGGCTGGAAGCTGATTTCCGATCCGGTCACCGGCGCGCGCATCGGCGTACCGACCCGGCTGGTGCCGCAACAGGCCTCCGACGCCAACGGCACGCGCTGGAGTTCCTCCACCGGGACGATCCAGGTCGCGTTGTCGCGGCGTAAGGAAGCGGACGTCTCGATCGCCAAGCTCGCCGAGCAGGAGAAGAAAGAGCCTGGCCGCAAGATCGAATACAGCGCGATCAAGCCGGACTTCTTCGTGCTGTCGGGGACCCAGAACCAGAAGAAGTTCTACATCCGCGGCAGCTTCAAGGATGCCGAGGTCCGCATCCTCACCGTGCTGTACGACCAAGCCACCGAAGGCACGATGCAGCCGGTCGTGGTCGCCATGTCGAGCGCCTACAATCCGTTTCCGGGCGGCGTCCAGGCCGGCCCACCGCCGCGCAAGAAGGTCGAGTATTCGACCGGCACGATCGTCAGCTCCGAGGGCGCGATCCTGGCCGATCGCGAGGCGGTCGAGGGCTGCCTGTCGATCGTGGTTGCGGGTTACGGTCCTGCCGACCTGGTCGATCGCAGCAAGGAGCACGAGCTGGCGCTGCTGCGGATCTACGGCGCGTCCGAGCTCAAGCCGCTGCCGATCGGCGGTGGCGCAGCCAAGGCCGGAGCGGTCGAGATCACAGGCGTCGCCGATCCGCAGAGCCAGGGCGGCGGCGCTGCCGTCACCACCGTCAAGGCGCAGCTCACCGTTGCCGGCACCACCGGCGGGTTGGTAGTAACGCCGCCGCCGAGCCTCGGCTTTTCCGGTGCACCGGCACGCGATGCGGAGGGACGGTTCGCGGGGCTGACGACGCTGCGTCTGCCACTGGTCGCAGGAGTGGCGGATGGCGCTGCGGCGCAGGCGACGCTGATCACCGCCGACACCGTCCGCAGCTATCTCACCGGCGTCGGCGTGAAGCAGGCCGAAGGCACCACCAAGGATGCCAAAGCGAGCGTCGTTCGCGTGATTTGCGTACGGAAGTAATTCCCGCGGACTCACTGCCTGGGTCGCCCTCACCCCAGCCCTCTCCCGCAAGCGGGAGAGGGAGCGCGTTGTGCCTGGGGCAGCTCATCGATCCCCTTTGGCGCCCGAGGTGATCCACCACATCGCCCTGCCTGCGGCCGGACTCCCTCTCCCGCTTGCGGGAGAGGGTTGGGGTGAGGGCGACGCGAGCACGTCCGAAGTGATTGATTGAATTCCCTTCACTTCTGGCACTTCGGGCACCAGAACGTCGACCGGCCGTTCTGCACGAAGCGTTGCACCGTGCCGCCGCAGCTCGGGCACGGCTTGCCTTCGCGGTCGTAAACCTTGAACGCGTGTTGGAAGTAACCGAGCTCACCGCTGGTCTGGCGGTGGTCGCGCAGCGATGAGCCGCCGGCCTTGATCGCTTCGCCCAGCACCTCGCGGATCGCCTCGGCCAGCCGCACCGCGTGGTCGGTCGGCTCCTCTTTGCGATTGGCCAGCGTCGAGGCTTTGCGCTTTGGTGACAGGTGCGCGCGAAACAGCGCCTCGCAGACATAGATGTTGCCGAGCCCGGCAACCACGCGCTGATCGAGCAGCGCGGCCTTCAGGCTGGTCTGTTTGCCGGCGCAGGCCTTCGCCAGCAGGCTGGCGTCGAACGCGTTGCCGAGCGGCTCGGGGCCGAGGCCCTTCAGATGGGGCTCGGTTTCGATCTCGCTCCGCGGAAACACCTTCATGAAGCCGAACCGGCGCGGATCGTTGAACACGATGCGGGCGCCGGACGCCATTTCGAACACCACGTGGTCGTGGGTGCGGTCCTCGCTGCGGGGATAGTGAAACTCGCCCGGCGTGGTCTCGCCATCGGCCTCGATCACCCGGAACGAGCCGGACATCCCGAGATGCATCAGCAGCACGTCGCCGCTCGACAGATCCGCCAGCAGATATTTGGCGCGCCGGCCGAGGCCGGTGACGGTCTGGCCGGTGAGCCGGGCGATGAAGTCCTTCTGCAGCGGAAACCGCAGGTTCTCCCGGTGCGCCACCGCGCGGTCGATCCGAAAGCCCTCCATCGCCGGCTGCAGCCCGCGGCGGACGGTTTCGACTTCGGGGAGTTCGGGCATCGGGCTCGCTCGGGAGGGCTTTAAGCCACTCGATTGGCTTGAATTTCAGGCGTGGTGGCGACAACCCGGCGATTGCGGCCGGCGCCGTCCGTTGTTGCATTCTACATGTGGCGTCAGCCAGTTAAGGCATTCAGGTGATAGCGCCTCCGCACCAAGCGCGCTATATGGTCCGCCGCGGACCGCCGTTTTCGTGTTTCGGGCGGCATTTGGCCTGAAAAACCGTCCGCGCGCAGGAGTTGAAGGCATGACTGAGCCGAGCGAGACCACGCATTTCGGCTATCGCGACGTTCCGCTGGACGAGAAGCAGACGCTGGTCAACGACGTGTTTCACAGCGTCGCCGGCCGCTACGACCTGATGAACGATCTGATGTCGGGCGGCATGCATCGGTTGTGGAAGGACGTGATGATCACGACCCTCAACCCGCCGCGCGACGACACGCCGTTCCGGCTGCTCGACGTTGCCGGCGGCACCGGCGACATCTCGTTCCGTGCCGCAAAGGCCTCGGGCGCCGGCTTTCACTCCACCGTCTGCGACATCAACACCGACATGCTCGAAGTCGGCCGCCAGCGCGCGGTCGAGCGCAATCTCGACGACAAGGTCGATTTCGTCGAGGGCAATGCCGAGAGCTTGCAGTTCGACGACCGCAGCTTCGACGCCTACACCATCGCGTTCGGCATCCGGAACGTGCCGCGGATTGATCTGGCGCTGAAGGAGGCCTATCGCGTCCTGAAGCCGGGCAGCCGCTTCCTGTGCCTCGAGTTCTCGTCGGTCGACGTGCCGGGCCTGTCCAAGCTGTACGATCTGTTCTCGTTCAAGGTGATCCCGGAGATCGGCCGCGTCGTCACCGGCGATGCCGACAGCTATCAGTATCTGGTCGAATCGATCCGCAAATTTCCCAAGCCGTATGATTTCGCCGAGATGATGCGCTACGCCGGCTTTGCGCGCGCCAACTGGCAGGTGATGAGCGGCGGCATCGTCGCGCTGCATTCGGGCTGGCGTTTGTGATCGCAGCACTTACTCATGTGGCGCGGCTCGGCCGCGCCGCCTTCGTGTTCGCGCGCGAGGGCGTGTTCGGCGTGGTCGATCCGGCGTTGATTCCGCCCGCCGGTCAGGTGCCGATCCGGCTGGCGCGGCTGATCGAGCGGCGCGGCGCCAAGTCCGGCCCGCGGCTGTCGCGCGCCCTGACGCGGCTCGGCCCGGCGTACTTGAAACTCGGCCAATTCCTCGCCACCCGGCCCGACGTGGTCGGCGTCGCGATGGCGCGCGATCTCGAAGCGCTGCAGGACCGGCTGCCGCCATTCTCGCAGGACGAAGCCAACGAGGTGATCGCGACCTCGCTGGAGCGGCCGCTGCGCGATCTGTTCGTCAGCCTCAGCCCCCCGGTGGCGGCCGCTTCGATCGCCCAGGTGCATCGCGGCGAGGTCGAGATCGACGGCGTCCGCAAGCAGGTCGCCGTGAAGGTGCTGCGGCCGAACGTGTCGGCGCGGTTCAGGCGCGACCTGTCGGATTTTTTCTATGTGGCCGACAAGGCCGAGCTGTATTCCGCCGAGGCGCGGCGGCTGCGGCTGGTGGAAGTCATCAACACGATGTCGCGCTCGGTCGCGATGGAGATGGATCTGCGGCTGGAAGCGGCCGCGGCGTCCGAGATGGCCGAGAACACCAAGGACGATCCGGACTTCCGCGTCCCCACCGTCGATTGGGATCGCACCAGCCACAATGTGCTGACGATGGAGTGGATCGACGGCATCCCGCTGAACGATCACGCCCGTCTGAAGGACGCCAACGTCGACACCATCGAGCTCGGCCGCAAGGTGATCCAGAGCTTCCTGCGCCATGCGCTGCGCGACGGCTTCTTCCACGCCGACATGCATCCGGGCAACCTGTTCCTGGATCGCGACGGCAAGCTGGTGGCGGTCGATTTCGGCATCATGGGGCGCCTGCTGCCGAAGGAGCGGCGCTTCCTCGCCGAGATCCTGCTCGGCTTCATCACCCGCAACTATCGCCGCGTCGCCGAGGTGCATTTCGAGGCCGGCTACGTGCCAGCGCATCACTCGGTCGAGAATTTCGCGCAGGCGATCCGTGCGATCGGCGAGCCGATCCACAATCGCACCGCCGAAGAAATCTCGATGGCCAAGCTGCTGACGCTGCTGCTCGAGGTCACCGGCCTGTTCGACATGCGGACCCGGCCGGAGTTGATCCTGTTGCAGAAGACCATGGTGGTGGTCGAAGGCGTGGCGCGGTCGTTCGATCCCAAGCTCGACATCTGGAAGGTCGCCGACCCGGTGGTGCGCGAGTGGATCCAGCGCAATCTGGGGCCGATCGGCAAGGTCGAAGGTGCGCTCGCCGGCGCCGGCGAGCTCGGCCACACCCTGACCAGCCTGCCGACCATCGTGTCGCGCGCCGTCACCGTGCTGAATCAGCTCGAGGTCATGACCAAGGACGGCTTGGTGCTGGCGCCGGAGACGATCGCTGCGATCGGCCGCACCGAGCGTGGCCGCACCCGCGGCCGGACGGTGGCGCTATGGGTGATTGCTGCGACCTTCATCGGTGTTCTGATCGCGCTGTCGCGAATGATCTGATCGCATTGCTCTCATCTCTTGAACGCAATGCCTGCGTCGATTAGCCTTGGTTCATGGCCAATCTGACGATCCGCAAGCTCGACGACGTCCTCAAAGCCGAACTCCGCCAACGAGCGGCTGCCAATGGCCGCTCGATGGAAGACGAAGTTCGGGTGATCCTGCGCGACGCCTGCCACAGGCGGCTCGGCTTCGCAGAGCCTTCGTCGGCCGACTCTTCCGTGCCCTCAGTCCCGACGCCGGAAGATCCGCCGGAAGGCGCTCGCGCCCAGCCGCAGCAGGGCGGCGCGCGGGTGGCGCTGGTCGGCGGCGGCATTGCGGCCTACAAGGCGATGGACCTGATCAGCCGGCTGAAGGATCGCGGTGCCGATGTCCGTGTGGTGCTGACCAAGGCGGCCCAGCAGTTCGTCACCCCGCTGACCGCGAGCGCGCTGTCGCATCAGCGCTGCTACACCGATCTGTTCGACCCCTCGAGCGAGTTCGATGCCGGGCACATCCGCCTTGCCCGCGACTGTGACCTGATCGTCGTCGCGCCGGCGACCGCCGACCTGATGGCCAAGATCGCCGGCGGTCATGCCGATGACCTTGCGACCGCGATTCTGCTCGCCACCAACCGCCAGATCCTGCTGGCACCGGCGATGAACCCGCTGATGTGGAATAACGCCGCGACCCGGCGCAACGTCGCCCAGCTCAAGCAGGACGGCGTCGCGATGGTCGGCCCCAATGCCGGCGAGATGGCCGAACGCGGCGAGGCCGGCGTCGGCCGGATGGCGGAGCCGATCGAGATCGCCGCCGCGGCCGAAGCCCTGTGGCGGCCGCAGCCGCCGAAGCCGCTGCTCGGCAAGCGCGTGCTGATCACCGCAGGCCCGACCCATGAGCCGATTGATCCGGTGCGCTACATCGCCAACCGCTCGTCCGGCAAACAGGGCTACGCCATCGCGGCTGCGGCGGCCGCCGCTGGCGCCGAGGTGTCGCTGATTTCCGGTCCGGTCGAACTACGGGCGCCGGCGGGTGTCGATCTCACCCGCGTGGAGTCGGCGCGCGAGATGCTTGCTGCCGTTCAATCGGCGCTGCCGGCCGATGTGGCGATCTTCCCCGCCGCCGTCGCAGACTGGCGTGTTGCCAGCGAAGGGA
>NZ_QTKI01000026.1:0-23011 GCF_010820945.1 Rhodopseudomonas sp. BR0C11 | reverse complement strand
CGTCAGCTCGGTGCGCGGAAGATCGGTGCGAGTGAGCGTCGTCATGGCCTGCCACCCTGGTTCGGCATCATCCGCCTTCCATCGCGATTTCAGGCGACAGGGTGATGACAAGGGAGGCGGCACTGATCAGTTCCGTGCTGTCGCAAAACTGCAGTGTTGCGCAGCTAATTTGGATCGATTGCCGAGTCGAGGATTCGATGAACACGCAGCAACTGATCGCGGACGCCGTCCGCAACAGCAAGGATCGCAGCGAGTCGACGCTGTGGGACGCTTTGTTTTCGATCTGGTTTCGCCGCCTGGTCTATACCCAGATCTGGGAAGATCCCGAGGCCGACCTCGCGGCTCTGCAATTGCCGATCGGCTCCACCATCGTGACGATCTCGTCGGGCGGCTGCAACGCGCTGTCCTACCTCACCGCCAAGCCGGCGCAGGTATTCGCGGTCGATCTCAACGAGGCACATCTGGCGCTGCTCAAGCTAAAGCTCGCCGGCCTGCGCGCGCTGCCGGACTACGCATCGTTCTGGCAGTTCTTCGGCGAGGGCACCGCGGCCGGTAACGCCGACCTGTATCGCCGGCGGCTGCGCCCCGCGCTCGATCTCGACGCCCGGGGCTTTTGGGACGAGCGCGACTTCCGCGGCCGGCCGCGCTACCGTTACTTCACCGACGGGTTCTATCGCCACGGCGCGCTCGGCCGCTTCATCGGCTTTGCGCATCTGCTGGCGAAGATCGCCAAGATCGACCTCAACGTGCTGCTGAAGGGCGCGCCGGACTCGCCGGAGCGGCAGGCGGCGCTGCAGCGCGTCGACCGGCTGTTCCACTCGCGCTTCGCCCGCATGCTTACCCAGACCCCGGCGCTGCTGTTCAGCCTCGGCATTCCGCCGCAGCAGCGCGAACTGCTCGGCGGCGACCAGCCGCTCAACGAGGTGCTGCATCAGCGCCTGCTCCGGCTGATCGACGTCTATCCGAACGAGACCAATTATTTCGCCTGGCAGGCGCTGAGCCGGAGCTATCCGGGCCCGGGTGACCGCTGCCTGCCGCTGTATCTGCAGGAGGGGCGCTATCAGCAGATGCGCGCCGGCGCCGGGCTGGTGATCCCGGTGCACGAGAACCTCCGAGTGTTCCTGGAGAGTCTGCCAGCCCGCCAGATCGATGCCGTGGTGCTGCTGGATTCGCAGGACTGGATGGCGCCGGATGAAATCCGCGCGCTGTGGGACGCGATCGACCGCGCCGGCAAGGAGCAGGTGCGGGTGATCTTCCGCACCGCCGGCGCCGAATCTCCGTTGGAGACCGAGCCGCTGGCTCCGCTGCAGCAGACCTGGCAGCGCGACGCCGAACGCAGCGCCATCGGCTTCGACCGCGACCGCTCCGGCATCTATGGCGGCTTCCACTGCTATACGCGGCGGTCGGGGGCGGGGGGCTAGGCAGGACTACTGATAGGGTTCGTCCGAGGTTGAGGGCGGGTCGAACGAGTCCAGGCTCATTGATGGCAAGCTTCGCTTTTTGCGGCTGCCGACTCCATGCCGATCACGCTGCATTGATTCCACCGCACAGGTACATCGCCGGTTGCGGACTGAGGACGGCGCAGCAGACGCGAGCACATCAGCCCCTGTGCTGCTGAACTCATCGACGGCTGTAGAGCCGAACATGGGGCCTTCGGGTCGCACCGATGCGGGCGCGACTGCCGCCGTCCAGATCAAATAATATTTGGCTGACAAGGTCTTAGGTTCGGATCGCCAGCCGAGAAGGGCGTCCCGGGATTCGGCGTTTATTGTTTCTTAAACAAACGGCTCGGACCAGCTTCGACCGACTTTCAAGTGCTGACGTTCACGCGGTCGGCTTAAGCATTGCTTAGCGGTGCCTCTTCAACATCCACTGCTACAAACGTAGCAGAGAGAGCGTTCGTTGCTCTTCTCTTCTCGGCCTTCACTCCATCGAAAAGACGCCCGCTGGACCAAAGCGACTGGGATGGAAGTCATGTCTGACGCCCTGTTGTCTCGCTTCGTTCGAGATCGCAAAGCGAACATCGCGGTCATTACCGCCCTCGTGATGATTCCCATCGTCTTTCTGCTCGGCATGACGCTCGACTTCACCCAGGCGTTGCGCAAGAAGCAGCAACTCGACGCCGCCGCCGACGCGGCCGCCATCGCAGCCGTTCGTCCGGCGATGCTGATGCAAACCGACGCGGTGGCACAAAACACCGCCTACGCGATCTTCATGTCGACCGCCAACCGGCTGGCGTCCGGGTTGGCGTCGGTGCCGACGCCGACCATTACGATCACTGACGTGGGGCTTCAGCGCACCGTTAAGGTGTCCTACAACGCCGCATCGCTGAACAACTTCCCCCAGCTGCTCATGAACAATGTGTCATGGGCGATCAGTGGTGCATCGACGGCGCAAGCGTCCAGTGCGCCAAATATGAATTTCTATCTCTTGATGGACGATTCGCCGTCGATGGGCATCGGTGCGACTGCGACCGACATCAGCAATCTGATTGCCGCCACTGCGCCGAAGTACCAGAAAGCGTCATCCTCGCAGAATTGCGGCTTCGCCTGTCATGAAACGAATATCGCCCATGACGGCGGGACCAAGGATAACCTCGCCATCGCACGAGCCAACAACATCACGTTGCGGATCGATCTCGTGACCAGCGCCGTCAATCAGCTGCTCAACACCTGGTCGAACTGCCCGCAGTCCGGAATCTCGGGGGGAGTCATGCAGTGCATGTCGGCCCTGAACAATACCTCGTATCGAGCGGCGCTCTATACGTTCGATTTGGGCCTGAATACGTTGGCGTCGCTCACCACCCCGACGACGGCTGGCGCCCAGGTTTCCAACATTGCGCTGATGCCCGTCGCGTATCAGAACTGCGTGGCTTCACCGAGCAACTGCAAGACCGACAACGGCACGGATATCGCGGGGGCTCTCACCAGCCTCAACGGCATCATGCCGAGCCCGGGCCTTGGTAGCAATGCTTCGGGCGATACGCCCCAGGAAGTCGTCTTCCTCGTCACCGACGGCGTGGAGGACAAGATCTCCTCGTCCTGCCCAAACGGCAGCTATGCCTCCAACAGCCGCTGCCAGCAGCCGCTCGACACCTCGATCTGTACGACCATCAAGAACCGGGGCATCAAGATCGCGATCCTCTATACGGAGTATCTGCAGCTCAAGACCCCCAATGTCCCGGTGACGGACACTTGGTACATGAGTTGGATCGATGCTTACGACGAGCCGACGTCTTCGACCGGCGCTATTGCGCAGAATCTGCAAGCCTGCGCGTCCCCAGGCTTCTTCTCGAACGTCCAAACCGGCGGCAACATCACGCAAGCCTTGACGGATTTGTTCCTCAAGGTCGCGTCGAGCACTGCCAGCCTCACGCAATGAGAAAGCCGCCATGGCCCGATTCGGACTAAGAGCAATCAAACAGGGTCGGGTTCGTATCGGTGCCTTCGCCAAGGATCGCGCAGGCGCCACCGCGGTGGAATTCGCGCTGATCGCCACGCCGTTCTTCGCGATCATTGTCGCGTTGATCCAGACTTTTCTGTTGTTCTTTGCGCAGTCGGTTCTTGAAAACACGGTTCGGAAATCGGCCCGCCAGATCCTGACCGGCCAGGTTCAGGCGCAGAATGTCAGCCTGACGCCGGCGGCGTCGGCCGCCGCCTTCAAGCAGACCGTCTGCACCAATGCCAACGTGCTCTTCAGTTGCTCGGGGCTGATGGTCGACGTCAACGTCGCCAACAATTGGTCGGCGGCGAATATAGCCATGCCGGCGCTGACCTACGACAGCAACGGCAACGTCAACAACAGCTGGCAATTCAACCCGGGCCACGCCGGCGACATCGTCGTCGTCCGGGTGATGTATCTCTGGCCGATGTTCTTCGGACCGATCGCCTTCAATTTGGCGAATCAGCCGAACGGATCACGCCTGATCATGGCGTCCGCAGCGTTCCAGAACGAGCCTGCCAACCCCTAGAGGTCCCGTCCATGATCCGCCGATCAGTTTCCGTCAGGAGTTTGCAGGCCGACGTTGACGCCGTCGCCGCAACCGAGTTCGCGATCGTGGTGCCATTTCTGCTGGCGCTGTTCATCGGCGGAGTCGAGCTCGCGAACGGAATGGCGATCAGCGTCAAAGTCAGCGCGACGGCTCACTCCGTGGCCGACATGGTGACGCAGAACACCTCGCTCAGCACCTCATCGATGCAGAATATCCTCACCGGAGCGAGCGCAACAATCGCGCCGTATTCCATCAGTGACAGCAGCGGCAAGTCACTTCTGACCGTGACCGTGTCGGAGGTTTCCAGTGACGCAAACGGCAATCTGACCCTGCAATGGAGCCAGTCGTATAACGGCGCCACCTTCGGGTCGGGGAGGACCAGCCTGTCCGGCCTGACCGTGCCGACGTCGCTGAACGGGACCGTCGGCAACGCGGCCAATCCGAACAACCAGAACGATCAGGTGTCGTTCATCGTGGGGGAGGTCACGTATGCCTATACGCCTAATCTCGGGTTCACGATCAGCGGCACCGTCAATCTGACGGATACGGTGTGGATGTTCCCGCGCTGCTCGACCGACAGTCCGTCTAATTCGAGCGGTCCCGCCTACTATGACGTCAAGTACTCCAGTTCGACCACGACGTGCACGTGTCTCCAGCATTTGCAGTATAAGAATTGCTAGCTAAGCGTCCGCTTCGGGCGGCGGTCTTGCAGGTCTTTCTCCGTGAGAACGTTTTGATTGCGCGCTGCGCGCGCGATGGATCCGCGGGTCAAACCCGCGGATGACGGCGGTGGAGTTGGTGGTTTCTTAGCGACCGTCTTCGTCAGTGTTGGCCCGTCGCGACTTTGCTGCAGTTGCACAAGGAGACGAGGTGGTCGGGTGAGGCGGCGATCACTGAGTGCCTAGCCGAGCGCCCTACGCGCATAGCAAATCGATGGCGCCAGCTTGATCCATCTCAATCCGCGATTCCGGCTGTCAGTTAGTTTGCCAATGACGAAGCGTGGCGCGGATGGTTCGTGCTTCCCGCGCCGGCAGCGTCTCTCCCCAGACTGGCCCCGCGCTCCCGATGCGCAACCGGGAGGCGGGGTTATTGTTGTCCGGTGGTGCAAGGCTTGGCTCGCTTGGGCCGCCTTGCCGAATGCGTCCTGATCGGGCAAGACTCTTGAAATTCACTAGAATTTCCAAGAGGCCGGTTTGATCGACAAGCTCGAGCTGCTACTCGCGCTCGCCAAGGAGCGGCATTTCGGCCGCGCCGCCGAGGCCTGCGGCGTGACCCAGCCGACGATGTCGACCGGCATCAAGCAGCTCGAAGAGATCTTGGGCGTGATGCTGGTGCAGCGCGGCTCGCGGTTTCTCGGCTTCACGCCGGAGGGCGAGCGGGCACTGGAATGGGCGCGCCGGATCGTCGCCGACAGCCGCGCGATGCGCCAGGATATCGGTGCGCTGAAGGCTGAGCTGTCCGGCGAACTGCGGATCGCCGCGATCCCGACCGTGCTCGGCATGGTGGCGCAGCTCACCACGCCGTTCCGCGCGCGGCACCCCAATGTCCGCTTCAGCATTCTGTCCTGTACCTCGTCGGAAGTGCTCGGCCTGCTCGAAAACCTCGAAGTCGACGCCGGGCTGACCTACACCGAGAACGAGCCGGTCGGCAAAGTCCGCAGCGTGCCGCTGTATCAGGAAAGCTATCGGCTGATCACCTCGCCGGACGGGATGTTCGGGGATCGCGATCAGGTGACCTGGCGTGAGGTTGGTCAGGTTCCGCTGTGCCTGCTGACGCCGAACATGCAGAACCGCCGCATCATCGACCGCGCGCTGCGCGCCGCCGGCACCACGGCGCAGCCGACGCTGACGTCGAATTCGATCATCGTGCTCTACACCCACGTCAAGACCGGGCGTTGGGCGAGCGTGATGCCGGCCAAGCTTGCCGAGACGCTCGGGCTCGGCGACGAAGTCCGCACCATTCCGATTGTCGAGCCCAAGGTCGCCTACAGCATCGGCCTGGTGGTGCCGCCGCGCGAGCCCTACACGCCGCTGGTCGCCGCCTTGATGCAGGTGGCCCGCGAAGTCGCCCCGACGCTGCAGAGCTGATCGCCGGCCGGGGGTGCTGACGGGAACTGCTGTGGCGTGCAGGCCGCCGCCACGAGTCATTCCGGGGCGCTCGCGAAGTGAGCGAACCCGGAATCTCCTTGCTCAAACAACCTCTGGATTCCGGGCTTGCCGCTGCGCGGCGCCCCGGAATGACGGGGAGGGCGATGGCGGCCCCGTGTCGTTATGGCTGCCCCTTGTCGTTGCGGATTCCTTATCGCAGCATTGGACTGCTTTATTGATCTTTTGAACAATTCTTATTCTCATCCGGCGATCCACGACGACGAAGAGCGCCGATGCAATACGAACCATGGGAACCTGCCCGCGCGAGCGAAATCATCGCCGGGCTGACGCACAAGGAAGGTGCGACGCTGCTGATGCTGCACGCGTTGCAGCAGGCGTTCGGCTATGTGCCGCAGGACGCCGAGCCGATGATCGCGCAGGCGCTGAACCTGTCACGCGCTGAAGTTCATGGCGTGCTCACCTTTTATCCGGACTTCCGCCGTGAGCCGCCGGGCCGCCACGTGCTGAAGCTGTGCCGCGCCGAGGCCTGCCAGGCTGCCGGCGGCGACGCGCTGGCGGCGCATGTCGAGGCCCGGCTGGGCGTCACCTTCGGCGCCACCACGGCGGACGGCGCGGTGACGCTGGAGCCGGCCTATTGCCTCGGCCTGTGCGCCACGGCGCCATCGGCGATGATCAACGAGCGCGTGGTCGGCCGGCTCGATGCCGGAAAGCTCGACGCCCTGCTGACGGAGGCGCAGCGATGAGTTTGCGCGTCTTTATCCCGCGCGATTCCGGCGCGCTCGCTGTCGGCGCCAACGAGGTCGCGGCCGCGCTGCTCGAACAGGCGCATGCGCGCGAGCTGCCGGTCGATCTTGTTCGTCCCGGCTCGCGCGGGCTGTATTGGCTCGAACCGATGCTGGAGGTGGACACGCCCGAGGGCCGCGTCGCCTACGGGCCGGTGACGCCGGCCGACGTGCCGGCGCTGCTCGATGCGATCGTGGCCGGCGCGCCGCATCCGCTGCGACAGGGGCTGACCGAAGAGATTCCGTGGCTGAAGCGGCAGACCCGGCTGACCTTCGCGCGCTGCGGCATCGTCGATCCGCGCTCGATCGACGATTATCGCGCTCATGGCGGCTATCGCGGGCTCGAACGAGCACTGAAGATGAGCTCGGACGCGATCATCGACGACGTCGTCAAATCCGGCCTGCGCGGCCGCGGCGGCGCGGGCTTTCCGACCGGCACCAAATGGCGCACCGTGGCGCAGGCCGGGCGCGGCCAGAAATACATCTGCTGCAACGCCGACGAGGGCGACAGTGGCACCTTCGCCGACCGGATGCTGATGGAGGGCGATCCCTTCATGATCATCGAGGGCATGACGATCGCCGGCATCGCGGTAGGTGCCACCAAGGGCTACATCTACATCCGCTCGGAATATCCGCATGCCGTCGAGGCGATGAACGCCGCGATCGAGGCGGCGCGGCGCACCGGCTATCTCGGCGAGCACATCTGCCACTCGACGGATTCGTTCGACATCGAAGTGAGAGTCGGCGCCGGCGCCTATATCTGCGGCGAAGAGACCTCGATGCTGGAGAGCCTCGAAGGCAAGCGCGGCACGGTGCGGGCGAAGCCGCCGCTACCTGCGCATAAAGGCCTGTTCGGCCGGCCGACGGTGATCAACAACGTGCTGACCTTCTCGGCAGTGCCCTACATCCTCGATGGCGGCGCCCAGGCCTATGCGGATTGCGGCATGGGCCGTTCGCGCGGCACCAAGCCGATCCAGCTCGGCGGCAACATCAAGCACGGCGGGCTGTTCGAGGTAGCGTTCGGGATCACCCTCGGTGAGCTGGTCGACGAGATCGGCGGCGGTACGCTGAGCGGCCGCCCGGTGCGCGCCGTTCAGGTCGGCGGCCCGCTCGGCGCGTACTTCCCGCGCGCGCTGTTCGATACGCCGTTCGACTACGAAGCGTTCGCCGCGCGGAGCGGCATGGTCGGGCATGGCGGCGTGGTGGTGTTCGACGACACCGTCGACATGGCCAAGCAGGCGCGGTTTGCGATGGAATTCTGCGCGCACGAATCCTGCGGCAAGTGCACGCCGTGCCGGATCGGTTCGACCCGCGGCGCCGAGACCGTCGACAAGATCATCGCCGGTGATAAGCCGGCCGCGAACATCGCCGTGCTCGAAGACCTCTGCAACACCATGAAGTTCGGCTCGCTGTGTGCGCTGGGCGGCTTGACGCCGATCCCAGTGCTGAGCGCGCTGACGCACTTCCCGGAAGATTTCGGCCTCGCGCCGCGCCGGCTGCAGGCGGCGGAATAAAGGACGACGACATGGCTTTGGTCCACGAAACCGATTTCGGAACGCCGCGCTCGCTCTCCGAAACCATGGTGACGGTGACGATCGATGGCCGCAGCGTTTCGGTGCCCGAAGGCACCTCGATCATGCGCGCCGCGATGGAGATCGGCACTGCGATCCCGAAACTCTGCGCCACCGATATGGTCGATGCGTTCGGCTCCTGCCGGCTGTGCCTGGTCGAGATCGACGGCCGTAGCGGAACGCCGGCATCGTGTACCACGCCGGTCGCCGACGGGCTCGTCGTCCATACCCAGACCGAGCGGCTCAAGCAGATCCGCAAGGGCGTGATGGAGCTGTACATCTCCGACCACCCGCTCGACTGCCTGACCTGCTCGGCCAACGGCGATTGCGAGTTGCAGGACATGGCCGGCGCGGTCGGCCTACGTGACGTGCGCTATGGATATTCCGGCGAGAAGCATCCCAATCCGGGGCTCGACGAGTCAAACCCGTACTTCACGTACGATCCGTCGAAATGCATCGTCTGCTCGCGCTGCGTCCGCGCCTGCGAGGAAGTACAAGGCACCTTCGCGCTGACCATCGCGGGCCGCGGTTTCGACTCCGTGGTGTCGCCCGGCATGCAGGAAAGCTTCCTCGGCTCGGAGTGCGTGTCCTGCGGCGCCTGCGTGCAGGCGTGCCCGACCGCGACGCTGAACGAGAAGAGCGTGATCGAGATCGGCACGCCGGAACGCTCGGTGGTGACGACCTGCGCCTACTGTGGCGTCGGCTGCACCTTCAAGGCCGAGATGCGCGGCGAAGAGCTGGTCCGCATGGTGCCTTACAAGGATGGCAAGGCCAACCGCGGCCATTCCTGCGTCAAGGGCCGCTTCGCCTGGGGCTACGCCAACCACAAGGAGCGCATCCTCAAGCCGATGATCCGCGCCAAGATCACCGAGCCGTGGCGCGAGGTGAGCTGGGACGAAGCCTTCAGCTACGCGGCCTCCGAGCTGAAGCGCATCCAGGCGAAGTACGGCCGCGACTCGGTCGGCGGCATCACCTCGTCGCGCTGCACCAACGAAGAAACCTTCCTGGTTCAGAAGCTGATCCGCGCCGGTTTCGGCAACAACAATGTCGACACCTGCGCCCGCGTCTGCCACTCGCCGACCGGCTACGGCCTGTCGACCGCGTTCGGCACCTCCGCCGGCACGCAGGATTTCGACTCGGTCGAGCATGCCGATGTGGTGATGATCATCGGCGCCAACCCGACCGACGGCCACCCGGTGTTCGGCTCGCGCCTGAAGAAGCGGCTGCGCCAGGGTGCCAAGCTGATCGTGATCGATCCGCGCCGGATCGACCTGGTTCGCTCGGCGCATGTCGAAGCCGCGCAGCATCTGCCGTTGAAACCCGGCACCAATGTCGCGGTGCTGACCGCGCTAGCGCACGTCATCGTCACCGAAGGGCTCGCCAACGAGGCCTTTGTGCGCGAGCGCTGCGACTGGAGCGAATACGAGCACTGGGCGGCGTTCGTTTCCGACGAGAAGCACAGCCCGGAGGCCACGGCTGCCTTCACCGGCGTCGATCCGGGCAGCTTGCGCGAAGCCGCGCGGCTCTACGCCACCGGCGGAAACGGCGCGATCTATTACGGGCTCGGCGTCACCGAGCACAGCCAGGGCTCGACCACCGTGATGGCGATCGCCAACCTGGCGATGGCCACCGGCAATCTCGGCCGGCCGGGCGTCGGCGTGAATCCGCTCCGCGGCCAGAACAACGTGCAGGGCTCATGCGACATGGGCTCGTTCCCGCATGAACTGCCGGGCTATCGCCACATCTCGACCGACTCGGTGCGCGAAAGCTTCGAGGCGCTGTGGAACGTCAAGCTCGACAACGAACCGGGCTTGCGCATTCCCAACATGCTCGACGCCGCGGTCGAGGGCTCGTTCAAGGCGCTGTATGTGCAGGGCGAGGACATTCTGCAGTCCGACCCCAACACCAAGCACGTCGCGGCCGGTCTCGAAGCGATGGAATGCGTCATCGTCCATGACCTGTTCCTCAACGAGACCGCCAACTACGCCCACATCTTCCTGCCGGGCTCGACCTTCCTGGAAAAGAACGGCACCTTCACCAATGCCGAACGCCGCATCCAGCGTGTCCGCAAGGTGATGTCGCCGAAGAACGGTCTGGAAGATTGGGAAGTCACGCTGCGGCTGGCCGAGGCGGTCGGTTACAAGATGAACTACACCCATCCGTCGCAGATCATGGACGAGATTGCGGCGCTGACCCCGACCTTCACCGGAGTGTCTTACGACCGGCTGGAAGAACTCGGCTCGATCCAGTGGCCGTGCAACGCCAATGCGCCCGAAGGCACGCCGGTGATGCACATCGACCATTTCGTGCGCGGCAAGGGCAAGTTCGTCATCACCGAATATGTCGCGACCGACGAACGCACCGGGCCACGCTTCCCGCTGCTGCTCACTACCGGCCGTATCCTGTCGCAGTACAATGTCGGCGCGCAGACCCGGCGGACCGCCAACACTGTGTGGCATGACGAGGACCGGCTGGAGATCCATCCGCACGACGCCGAGCAACGCGGCGTGCGCGACGGCGATTGGGTGCGGCTCGCCAGCCGTGCCGGCGAGACCACGCTGCGCGCGCTGATCACCGACCGCGTTGCGCCCGGCGTCGTCTATACGACGTTCCATCACCCCGACACCCAGGCCAATGTCGTCACGACGGAGTACTCGGACTGGGCCACCAACTGTCCGGAATACAAGGTGACGGCCGTGCAGGTCGCGCCGTCGAACGGGCCGTCGGAATGGCAGCGCTCCTATGAGCAGCAGGCGACTGCCGCGCGGCGGATTGCTGTGCCTGCGGAGGCCGCGGAGTGATGGCGCGGCCGACCGTCCACACCGGCAAGACTAAGGTCTGGCGTCACGGCCGGATGCAGCCCGGCACGCGCGCAATCCCCGACGAGACGCCGGTCGCGATCAGCTACAACGGCTCCTCCCAGGCGGTGATGATGGCAACGCCGGCCGATCTGGAAGACTTCGCGATCGGCTTCAGCCTGAGCGAAGGCGTGATCGGGCAAGCCGCCGAGATTGAGAGCCTGGAGATCGTGCCGCACGACGATGGCGTCGAACTGCGGATGTGGCTCGCGGGCGATGTCGCCGAACGTCTGCAGCAGCGCCGCCGGCATATCGCAGGACCGACCGGTTGCGGGCTGTGTGGAGTGGACTCGATTGCCGAGGCGGTCCGTCCGGTTGCGACCGTCGGTGCCGGCCGCAGTTTCTCGCCGCAGCAGATCATCGCCGCGATCGAGGCCCTGCCGCCGCTGCAGAAGCTCAACGTCGAAACCCGCGCGGTACACGCCGCTGCTTACTTCACGCCGGAACACGGCATTGTTCATGTGCGTGAGGATGTCGGTCGCCACAATGCGCTCGACAAGCTCGCCGGCGCGCTCGCCCGAGATAAAATCGATGCATCGAACGGCATCGTGCTGCTGACCAGCCGGGTCTCGGTCGAGATGGTGCAGAAGACCGCCGCGATCGGCGCCGCCGTGCTGGTCGCCGTGTCGGCGCCGACCGCACTTGCGGTGCGAATGGCGGAGGCTGCCGGCATTACGCTGGCTGCGATTGCGCGTGCCGATGGTTTCGAGCTGTTCAGCCATCCGCAGCGCATCACCGACATCGATCACAAGGGAGCTGCCGATGTCGCCTGACCGGCTGGTGTATATGGCCAATCAGATCGGCGCGTTCTTCCGCAGCCAGGGGCCGGACAAGGCGGTGCCGGGTATCACCGAGCATCTGAAGAAGTTCTGGGAGCCGCGGATGCGGCGGGCGATCATCGCGCATCTCGAGGCCGGGGGTGATGGGCTCGCGCCCGAGGTGCGGGCCGCAGTGGAGGCGTTGAAAGGGGCAACTTAGCAAGGGCGCATGCGACGACGGTCAGTCCGAAAACGGACGGCCGCAACAGGGGAAGGAAACGACATGACCATATTGGATGGGGCCGGACGGCTGTCCGGCGCACGGCCGGGTATTTTTGATCGCGAACGGATTATCGCTACCGCCGGTTTCAATCGTTGGCTGGTGCCGCCGGCGGCACTTTGTATCCACCTCTGCATCGGCATGGCGTACGGCTTCAGCGTGTTCTGGCTGCCGCTGTCGCGCGCGGTCGGGCTGTCGGCGCCGAAAGTCTGTGCCGACATGACCATCGTGCAGGAGCTGTTCACCACCACCTGCGACTGGCGCGTCGCCTCGATGGGGTGGATGTACACGCTGTTCTTCGTGCTGCTCGGCGCCTCGGCCGCGGTGTGGGGCGGCTGGCTGGAGCGGGTTGGTCCGCGCAAGGCCGGCTTCGTCGCTGCGGTGTGCTGGGCGGGCGGCTTGGTGCTCGGCGCGCTCGGCATCTATCTGCATCAACTCTGGCTGCTGTGGCTCGGCTCCGGCGTGATCGGCGGCATCGGTCTTGGCCTCGGCTACATCTCGCCGGTGTCGACGCTGGTGAAGTGGTTCCCGGATCGCCGCGGCATGGCCACCGGCATGGCGATCATGGGCTTCGGCGGCGGCGCGATGATTGGCGCCCCGTTGGCCAACATGTTGATGAACTATTTCAAGACCCCGACCGATGTCGGCGTGTGGCAGACCTTCCTGGCGATGGGCCTGATCTACTTCGTGTTCATGACCATCGGGGCGTTCTCCTATCGCCTCGCGCCGCCGAACTGGCGGCCGGACGGCTGGACCCCGCCGGAAAAGAACAACGCCTACATCACCGCGCATCAGGTGCACCTCAAGGACGCGCACAAGACCAAGCAGTTCTGGCTGATCTGGGCGGTGCTGTGCCTCAACGTTTCGGCCGGCATCGGCGTCATCGGCATGGCCTCGCCGATGTTGCAGGAGATCTTCGGCGGCAAGCTGATCGGTCTGCCGGACCTGTCGTTCAACCAGCTGTCGGCCGAGCAGAAGACCGTGATCGCCGGCATTGCGGCCGGCTTCGCTGGCCTGCTGTCACTGTTCAACATCGCCGGCCGGTTCTTCTGGGCGTCGCTGTCCGACCACATCGGCCGCAAGAACACCTATTACGTGTTCTTCCTGCTCGGCATCGTGCTCTACGCGCTGGCGCCGACGCTCGCCGCGATGGGCAGCAAGGCGCTGTTCGTGCTCGCCTTCGGCATCATCCTGTCGATGTATGGCGGCGGCTTCGCCACCGTGCCGGCGTATCTGGCCGACATCTTCGGCACCCAGTTCGTCGGCGCGATCCACGGCCGCCTGCTGACCGCCTGGGCGACCGCCGGCATTATCGGCCCGGTGGTGGTCAATTACATTCGCGAAGCGCAGATCGCCGCCGGCGTGCCACGCGCGCAGGTGTATGACTTCACGATGTATATCCTCGCCGGCATGCTGGTGCTCGGCCTGATCTGCAACGCGATGGTCAAGCCGCTTGCCGACAAGTGGTTCATGAAGCCCGAGGAAGTTGCCGCGCTACAGGCCAAGGGCGCCGCCGCCAATGTCGGCGGCGGCTCCTACGGCATCGGCAAGGGTGGGCTCGATGCCCGTGCCGCCGCGTTCTGGCTGTTCGTCGGCGTTCCGCTCGCCTGGGGCGTTTGGATCACGCTGCAGAACGCGATGAAGATCTTCTGATCCTGGCCAAAGCCGCGGGACGGCGGTTCGCCGCCGTCCCGCTTTGATTTGATCGTTTGGTTTGAGCTACGCGCTTCATTGCACTGCATCGATTGCGGCGCAGCGAATGTTCATCGCGATTCACTCGCAATCGTTCTTCTCTCCCGAAACGGATGTGATAGCGTCTCGCCACCGGCGTCCTCCGCCGGCGACGATCCGACGCGAACCGTTCCAACTAATAAGAATCAAAGCGGCCGGAATGGCCGCCGAGGGAGTGAACGCGATGACATCGGTCTTCACACGATCCGCTGTTGCCTGCGCCATTGCATTGGCGGCCGCTGCGATATCGCAGGCTGGCGCGCAGGGGCTGAAGAAGTACGAATCCGGCACCAAGGAATTCTGGAGCAACCCGCCGCCCGATTGGTTCCTCGGCGACGAGACCGAAGCGCAGAAGGGCCTCGCGCCGCCGGCTGGTCCGCCGACCGGTTCGTCCGACGCCGAACTCGCAGCGATGATGAAGAAGATCAAACTTCCGCCGGGCTTCAAGATCGAGGTCTATGCCTCGGGCGTGCTCGCCGCGCGGCAGATGGCGTGGGGCGACAACGGCACGCTGTTCGTCGGCTCGTTCGGACTCGGCAACGTCTATGCGATCACCGACAAGGACGGCAAGAAGCAGGTCAAGACCATCCTCAAAGGTCTGAAGATGCCGACCGGCCTTGCCTATCAGGGCGGCGCTTTGTACGTCATCGATATCGACAAGCTGATCCGCTACGACAATGCCGAAGCCAACCTGGATAATCTCGGCTCCGGCAAAGTCGTCTATGACGACATGCCGTCTTACGTGGCGCACGGCTGGAAGTATCTCGCCGCCGACAAGGACGGTTGGTTCTACGTGCCGTTCGGTCCGCCCTTCAACATCGGCATCCCGCCGACCTCGGTGTCGCAGATCCGCCGCGTTGATCCGAAGACCGGCAATGCGGAGATCGTCGCGCTCGGCGTGCGCAATTCGGTCGGCGGCGACGTTGATCCCCGCACCGGAAAATACTGGTTCACCGAGAATGCGCGCGACTGGATCAGCGACGACATGCCGAGCGACAAGCTCAACATGATCGCCAAGCTCGGCGAGCATTTCGGCTATCCGTATTGCCATCAGGGCGACATGCCGGATCCGAAATTTGCGATGGGGCATCAGTGCTCGGAGTTCACACCGCCGGTTCTCAATCTCGGCGCCCACGTCGCTCCGCTCGGCATGAAGTTCTACACCGGCGATCAGTTTCCGGCCGACTACAAGAACGCGATTCTGATCGCCGAACACGGCTCCTGGAATCGGCACAAATATCAGGGTGGCCGGATCGTCAAGGTGACGGCCGATCCCGACGGCAAGAACGCCAAGCAGGAGGTCTTCGCCGACGGCTGGATCGAAGGCGATCAGGGCTATCTCGGCCGTCCGGCCGATATCGTGCTGGCCAAGGACGGTTCGATCTTGGTGGCCGACGACTGGGCCGGCGCGATCTATCGCATCAGCTACAGCAAATGAGCTCGAGCTGAGCGCGCTCTCCCCACGTGTCATTCCGGGGCGCCGCGCAGCGGCGACCCGGAAGCCATGCTCCCCGTGCCGTTTGTGAGGCCCGACCACCGCCTTCGTGCTTCACCCGATCGCAGTGGTTATGGATTGGGGGCCTTCGCCCCGGCCGGCTGCGCCGACCGCGACGAATCCTGGAATGACGAACTCCAACCACAAGCTCTGAGCCAACAGAGGCCCCTTGCATGACTCGCCTGCTTGCTGCGCTGTCGCTGTCGTTCTGTTTTGGTTTGCTTGCCTCCCCTCTCGTCGCCGGTGACATCGAGGCCGGCAAGGCCAAGGCTGGGGTCTGCACGATCTGCCATGGCGAGAACGGCATCTCCAAGATGGAGTACACCCCGTCGCTGGCCGGACAGCCCGATCTCTACATTCAATGGCAGCTGGTGTTCTTCCGCGCCGGCACCCGCGAGAACGCCAATATGCGCTCGGTGGTCGAGGATCTCAGCAATGAGGACATCCGCAATCTCGGTGCGTATTTCGCTTCATTGCCGCCGATGAAAAATCTGAAGCCGGATGAAAAGCCCGAGCTGTCGCGCAAGGGCGCAGAGGCCGCGGTGGGACGGCGCTGCGCATCCTGCCACACTGACAGTTTCGCCGGCATCAAGGCGACCGCGCGACTTGCCGGCCAGCGCGAAGAATATCTGATCAAGGCGTTGAACGAGTTCAAATCCGGCCAGCGCTCCGGCGGCGCGATGGCGGCGATGGCCGACGTCGCCTATCAGCTCAGCGAAGAAGAAATCTACGCGCTGGCGCATTATCTGGCGCATTTGAATTAGGGTGTTTGGTCGATCGTTCACTACGATTGAGAGGCTGCCAAGCACCGCCTTGTCACCGTCGTTTGGGAGGCCGAGTACGCGCCAAAATGGTCATTCCGGGGCGCGCGTGAAACGCGCGAACCCGGAATCTCGATTTAGCGGATCACCCCTCGATAACCTCTGGATTCCGGGTTCGCTCACTGGCGTGAGCGCCCCGGAATGACGGGTGTGGGCGTTGACCTGCGAGCTTGATGACAGGGCAGGGCTGTCGACCTGTCTGCCTCACTCGTTTCATCCCAGGAACCAATCCGCATTCACGCCGTAGTCCAGCGGCGGACGACTCTCTCGCACAGTTGGATCGACACGGCAGCGATGGCTTCGATCGCCGCGAGAGCCGCGCCGCCATCACTCTGTCCTTCTGCGCGAGGTTCCATGGCTGACAAGCATCCCGAACTGAAATCCGCCAAGCTGGCCGACGCTTCGATCCATCGCGGGCCTGGCGGCGAGACCCATCAGGTTGCCAGCGGCGATATGCCGGCGCTCACCAGCCGGCAGGGCATTCCGATCAGCGACAATCAGAACAGCCTGAAGATCGGCCGGCGCGGGCCGACGCTGATGGAAGACTTTCTATTCCGCGAGAAAATCTTCCACTTCGACCACGAGCGCATTCCCGAGCGCGTCGTGCATGCGCGAGGTTTCGGCGCCCACGGCTTTTTCGAGACCTACGAGTCGCTGTCGGACATCACCGCCGCCGACATCTTCCAGCGCGCCGGCGAGCGCACGCCGGCTTTCGTGCGGTTCTCCACGGTCGCCGGCAACAAGGGCTCGTCGGATCTCGCGCGTGACGTCCGCGGCTTTGCCGTGAAGCTCTACACGCGCGAAGGCAACTGGGACATCGTCGGCAACAACATCCCGGTGTTCTTCATCCAGGACGCGATCAAGTTTCCCGATCTGGTGCACGCCGCCAAGCAGGAGCCGGACCGCGGCTTCCCGCAGGCGCAGACCGCGCACGATAATTTCTGGGACTTCATCTCGTTGATGCCGGAATCCATCAACATGGCGCTATGGATCATGTCCGACCGGACGATCCCGCGCTCCTTCCGGTTCATGGAAGGGTTCGGTGTCCACACCTTTCGGCTGATCAATGCAGAGGGCAAATCGACCTACGTCAAGTTTCACTGGAAGCCGAAGCTCGGCATGCAGTCGGTGGTGTGGAACGAGGCGGTGAAGATCAACGGCGCAGACCCGGACTTCCACCGCCGCGATCTGTGGGATGCGATCCAGGCCGGCGACTATCCGGAATGGGAGCTTGGCCTGCAGCTGTTCGACGACGCCTTCGCCGACGAGTTCGAGTTCGACATTCTCGATGCCACCAAGATCATTCCGGAAGAACGCGTGCCGATCCGCCGCGTCGGCCGGCTGGTGCTCGATCGGACCGTCGACAATTTCTTCGCCGAGACCGAGCAGGTCGCCTTCCACACCGCCAACATCGTGCCGGGCGTCGACTTCACCAACGATCCGCTGCTGCAGGGCCGCAACTTCTCCTATCTCGACACCCAACTGAAGCGGCTCGGCACCACCAATTTCACCGACCTGCCGATCAATGCGCCGAAGTGCCCGTTCCACAGCTTCACGCAGGACGGCCACATGGCGTTCAACAACCCGCGTGGCCGCGTCAACTACGAGCCGAACAGCTGGGGGACCGGACCGCGCGAGACGCCGAAGGGTTTCCGCAGCTTTCCGGCTGAGGAACCCGGCGAGCGGCGCCGCGCCCGCGGTGAACTGTTCGCCGATCACTACAGTCAGGCGCGGCAGTTCTACGTCAGCCAGAGCGAGATCGAGCAGACGCATATCAAGGACGCGTTCGTGTTCGAACTCAGCAAGGTCGAGACGCCGGCGATCCGCGCCCGCGTGGTGTCGCATCTCCTCAATGTCGACAAGACGCTCGCCCAGATGGTCGCCGACGGTCTCGGCATCAAGCTGCCGGCGGCTGCCGAGCCAGCCCGCAAGCCGATCACGGATTTGCCACCGTCGCCGGCGCTCAGCATCGTCAAGAATGCGCCGGGCAGCTTCAAGGGCCGCAAGCTCGGCATTCTGGTCAGCGACGGCGCCGACGCCAAGCTGCTGGCGGCGCTGGAGATCGTCGCCACAAAGCAAGGCGCGATGGTCGAACTGATCGCCCCGAAGGTCGGCGGCTTCACCGCGTCCGATGGTAAGCAGCGGCCGGCGAAGCAGAAGGTCAATGGTGGTCCGTCGGTGCTGTACGATGCGGTCGCGGTACTGCTCTCGCCAGACGGCGCCCTTCAACTGCAACAGGAAGCGACCGCGCGCGACTTCGTCGCCGACGCCTTCGCCCACGCCAAGTTTATTGCGGTCACCAAGGATGCGGCGCCACTTCTGGAGAAGGCCGGTGTCGAACCCGACGGCGGCGTGATGAGTCTCGGCGGACCAAAGGACGCCGAGCGTTTCCTGGAGCTTTGCTCGCAATTGCGGTTCTGGGAGCGCGAGCCGAAGGTTCACGTGGTGTAGCTAAGCTTGCTATTCGGCGACATTGATGGCGCGCGGCGGAGTCAGCTTCGCCGCGCGTCGCATTCCATTTGCCGGAATACAACAAACACTCGCCGCCGCCGCGGGCTTGTTCTACACACGGAGCTATGAGTGAGCTTCGAACATCGGGCGCGTCAGGCGCGATCCTCGGGACGGCAGAGGCGGCAACGGCGGCGGTCGCCGCACGCGTCGCGCGTTGGCGGGCGCTAGCCGCAGATCGATCCGGCGCCGATCCGTTCATGCCGATGGCCGAGGCAGGTCTGTTCGAGATCGGCCTTCCCGGCAGCGACGCGGCGCTCGACAGCTACAGGGCGATCGCGCAGGCCGAACGGGCGATTGCGGCGTCGACCGGCGAACTCGGTCTCGCCACGGCGTTCGCCGGGCGCCAACTGATCGCGCGGTTCTTTATCGCCGGCTTCGCCGACGCGGCGCAGCGCGGCGAGCTGGTGCCGCGGATTGCCTCGGGACGCGGTTGGGCCGCGGTGGCGATCTCGGAGCCCGGCGCCGGTGCGCATCCGAAGCATCTCCAGACGACCGCCGAACAGCGGGCCGACGGCTACGTCATCAACGGCCGCAAGGCGTGGAGCACCAACGGTCCGGTCGCCGATCTGTTTCTGGTGCTGGCGATCACCGGCGTCGAGCAGGGCCGCAAGCGCTACGGCCTGTTTCTGCTGCCGCGCGGCACCGAAGGATTGACGCTGACCCCGATGCCGTCGCTCGACGTACTGAAGCCGGCGTCGCATTGCGAACTAAGCTTTGAGAACTGCGTCGTGCCGGCCTCGGCGCGGATCGGCACGATGCCGGATGCCTATCCGGCGATGGCGCTGCCGTTCCGCGATCTCGAAGATACGGTCGCCACCGCGACCGCTGTCGGCTTCCTCGATTGGCTGCTGCACACGGTCGCGGCGCGGATCGCGAACAGCGAAGAGAACGCACTGACGCTCGGCCGCCTTGCTGGACTGCTGTCGCTGGCACAAGCGGGAAGCGCCGCCGCGGTGCAGGCGCTGGACAGCGGCGAGCCGCCCAATGGTGCGCGCGTGATCGGCGTCCGCAGCCTGGCGCGTATGCTCGTCGAAGAGCTGCGTGCGCTGCTGCCGCCGGATCGGATCGACGATCAACTCACCCGATCGCTGGCGGCATTCGACGTGCTGGCCAATGTGGCGCGCGAGCCGCGCAAGCAGCGGCAGATCGCCCTCGGCCAATCTCTCTGGAGCAATCAATAGCTATGACTGCGAATCTGCCGATGCAATCCATCGAGGCCGTCACCGCAGGTTTGGCATCGGTCGGCTATATCGCCAGCCGCCAGATCGCCACGGCGGTATATCTGGCCGAGAAGATCGAGAAGCCGATCCTGGTCGAAGGCCCCGCCGGCGTCGGCAAGACCGAACTGGCGAAAGCGTTGGCGAGCTGGCGCGGCCTGCAAATGATCCGGATGCAGTGCTACGAGGGGCTCGACGAGGCCAAGGCGCTGTATGAGTGGAAATACGCCAAGCAGCTGCTCTACACCCAGATCCTCAAGGACAAGCTCGGCGAAGTGCTCGGCGGCGCGCAGACGTTGACCGATGCGCTCGGTCGGCTGCACGATTTTGGCGACGTATTTTTCTCCAAGGAATTCGTCGAGCCGCGACCTCTGCTCAAGGCGCTGGAGCAGCCGCAGGGCTGCGTGCTGCTGGTCGATGAAATCGACAAGTCCGACGCGGAGTTCGAGTCGCTGCTGCTCGAAATCCTGTCCGACTATCAGGTGACGATCCCCGAGCTCGGCACCATCAGCGCCACGGTGAAGCCGCTGGTGCTGCTGACCTCGAACGGCGAACGCGATCTGTCGGACGCGCTGAAGCGGCGCTGCCTGCATCTGCACATCGGCTTCCCCGAACAGCGGCTGGAAGAGCGCATCGTCGAAAGCCGCGTGCCCGGCGCCGGCGAGACACTGCGCCGCCAGATGGTGGGCTTCATCAACCAGATTCGCGCGCTCGATCTGAAGAAGTTGCCGTCGGTCAGCGAAACGATCGACTGGGCGCGGGTGCTGGTGCTGCTGCAGGCGAGCGAGCTCGACCACCAGACCGTGAAGGACACGCTCAACGTGCTGTTGAAGTACGAAGCCGACATCGAAACCGCGCTGCCGCAGGTCTCCGGCTTCGTCGCCAAGGCCGGGCGCGAGGGCGTGTTCGGCTGATGCGCGAGGAGCTGCACCGCTTCTTCCGGGCGGCGCGCGGCGCCGGCGTGCGGGTGTCGCCGGCCGAGAGTATCGACGCGATGCGGGCGGTGTCGGAGGTCGGCTTCGCCGATCGCGGCCTGTTGCGCGACACCCTGCTGGTGACGCTGGCCAAGACCCAGGACGAGAAGCAGGCGCTGGCGCAATGCTTCGATCTGTTCTTCAGCCGGCCCGAGCCGAAGACGAATGCGGACGCCGCGGAAGGGGCCGATCAGCAGTCCGAAAGTGGGGCATCACCGTCGCAGCCGAGCGGCAGCAGCGCGCCGGGGCAGGGCGGCGGCGAAGGCTCGGCGCCGCCGGAACTCGGCGAGCTGGCCCAGATGCTGCTGGCGCAGGATCGCAGTGCGGTTGCCGCTGCGCTCGCCGGCGCTGCCAACGAAGCATCGCTCTCCAACATCCGGTTCTTCACCCAGCGCGGCCTGTTTCAGAGCCGGATGATGGAAGCGCTCGGTATCGGCCAGTTGCGCGACGATCTCGACCGGCTCAAGGCCGATGATCCGGCGCAGGCGGAACGGCTCGCTGCCGCGCTCGACGGCCTGCGCGACAGCGTGCGCGAAATGGTGGCGCAAGCGCTGCTACTCTACGGCCGCGAGGAGGCCGAAAACCTGCGCCACGAGGTGCTGCGCAACGCGCCGATGATGCGGCTGGAGCGGCGCCAGGTCGAGCAGATGAAGGAGCTGATCCGCGCCATCGCGCGGCGGCTGCGCGAGCGCTACAGCAAGCCGCGCAAGCGGCAGCGCCGCGGCCATCTCGACGTCCGCCGCACGATCCGCCGCAACGCCGCCTGGGGCAACATTCCGTTCCTCACCGCCTGGAAGCGGCGGCATCGCGACCGGCCGCAGATCGTGGCGCTGTGCGACGTCTCCGGCTCGGTGGCGCAGGTGTCGGATTTCTTCCTGCTGCTGATCCATAGCCTGCATGAGGTGGTCGACGACGTTCGCTCGTTCGCGTTCTCCGGCCACCTGATCGAGGTCAGCGACATCCTCGACAAGCAGGAGCCAGAAGCGGCGATGCGCGAGATCATGTCCAAGGTCGGGTTCGGCTCGTCCGATTACGGCGCCTCGCTGGCGGATTTCGAAAAGCGCTGGCTGCGCGCCGTGACGCCGAAGACCACGGTGATCGTGCTCGGCGACGCCCGCAGCAACAATCTCGATCCGCGCACCGACATCCTGCGCACCATCTCGGAGCGCGCCAAGCGCGTGGTCTGGCTCAATCCCGAAGGCCGGATGGGCTGGGGCTGGGGCGATTCGGAAATGTTCCGCTACGCGCCGTTCTGCAACTTGGTCCGGCAATGCGCGACGGCTAAGCAGCTCGAACGCGCGGTCTCGGACATCGTGGCGGCCTATCAGTAGCCGCTGGACGGCGCCGGCCTGTCTTGCGCCGACCGGCTGCGTGGCCGGCTCAATTTCGCGATAGTTAGTTGCGGCGCACAAGATGCGGCGATTGACTTCCCGCCGGCCCGCGCTTTCACTTCCCTCGTCGAGACGGCCATCAAGAGCCGCCGACCTTCCGAGGGAGAAGACCGATGAGCTTCGCTTACTTCGACTGGATCGCCCATCACGCCGAAGTCCGCCCGGAGCGGATCGCGGTGGTCGATCTCACCACCAGCCGCAACATCAGCTACCGCGCAATGGACGAACGGGTCGACCGGCTGGCGGCGCATCTCGCAACGCTCGGCGTCGGCCGCGGCGACCGCGTCGCGGTGCTGGCGCTGAATGCGGTCGAGACGCTGGAGGTGCAGTTCGCCTGCTTCCGGCTCGGCGCGATCTTCGTGCCGCTCAACGTCCGTCTCACCGTCCACGAACTGTCTTACATCGTCGGCGATGCCGCGCCGCGAGTGCTGGCGCACGATGACGAATTGGCGCCGATGGCGGCGGAGTTGAAGGCTGCGTGCGGCGTGCCGCATCTGCTGGCGTTCGGTCCGGCCTATGAGGC
>NZ_QTKI01000258.1:0-6811 GCF_010820945.1 Rhodopseudomonas sp. BR0C11 | reverse complement strand
CGCATCGCGCAGGCCCTGCATCACCGCGGCGTAGCGCAAGCGCCAGCCGCCATCCTGCGGCGGCTCGGCGGTGGTGATCGCGCCGAGTACGAAGCCGGACGCAGCGATGCCCTGGAAGTACAAATCGCGCGCGAAGTCGTAGCTACCCGGCCGCAGCGGCTGAAGCGGGGGCTGCAGCCGCGCCTTCAGCGCCACGAAGCTGCCGACCGCCGGCGCCGTCCCTTTCTTCACCGACAGCCGCACCCGCTCCAGCGATGGTGCCCGCGCTGCCTGCATTTGCGTCACGCGGAGAACGAAGCGATCGGTGCGCTCGCGCTCCTCCCGGATTTCGACGAAGCCGCGTAGCTCCGCTGCGAAGACCGGCGCGGCCAGCACCGGATGCGCGATCCGCTCAGCTTTCAGCGACGCGGTCGCAAAGCCTGCCATCAGGGCCGCCAGCAACAGGACCGGCGCGAAGGCCTGGCTGCGCCGCATCAGGACAGTCGCGATTCCGAACACCGCCGCAGTCGCTGCCGCCACCCAGGCAACCGGCTCGCGATCGGCGGCGAAGTACAAGGCAATACCGGCGCCGAATGCCACCGGCGTCCACGGCAGCAACCGGCCCGGCCCCGCCTCGGCCCGCGCCCAGTCGCGTAACAGATCAAGAAAAGCCGGTCCCCACGACAGGCCGGACGGCAGCAACGCACCGGCGCCCGCCGGCGCCCCGGTCGGCCATGTCCGTGCTCTGGTCCGATCGCGCCGCTCCACGGCACCCGCCCCCGTCCGCCGCGAGCGGAACAGTGGAGCAGAATGCCTCCGCCGGCAATCACCGGCGGGGCACAATCAAGATCGGTGGTAGTTCAGCCCTTCGCGACTTCCTTGGCGAAGGTATCGCGCAACCCGATGGTGCGATTGAACACCGGCTTATCCGGTGTCGAGTCACGATCGCGGACGAAGTAACCCTGACGCTCGAACTGCAGCGGCTCGGTCGAGTTGCTCGCCGCCGTCTCCGGCTCGATCCGCGCCTCGGTCAGCACTTCCAGCGACTGCGGATTGAGGTCATCGGCAAAGGTCGCAGCGCTCGGCGCCGGATTGGCGAACAGCTGATTGTAGATCCGGATCTCGGCCTTCACCGACTGCGCCGCCGGCAGCCAGTGCATCGTCGCCTTGACCTTGCGGCCGTCGGGCGCGTTGCCGCCGCGGGTTTCCGGATCATAGGTGCAGCGCAGCTCGACGATCTCGCCGGCGTCGTTCTTGATCACCTCACGGCACTTGATGAAGTAAGCATAGCGCAGCCGCACCTCATTGCCGGGAGACAGCCGGAAGAACTTCTTCGGCGGGTTCTCCATGAAGTCGTCCTGCTCGATATAGATCTCGCGGCCAAACGCGATCTTGCGGGTGCCGAGGCTCGGATCATCCGGATGGTTGATCGCCTCGAGTTCTTCGGTCTGACCTTCCGGGTAGTTCTCGATCACCACCTTCAGCGGCTTCAGCACCGCCATCCGCCGCTGCGCGGTGCGGTTCAACTCCTCTCGGATGCAGAACTCCAGCATGCCGAGATCGACCACGCTGTTGGCCTTGGCGACGCCGATCCGCTTGACGAAGTCGCGGAGCGCCGCCGGCGGCACGCCGCGGCGCCGCATCCCGGCCATCGTCGGCATCCGCGGATCGTCCCAGCCGGCGACATGGCCGCCGCGCACCAGTTCGGTCAGCACGCGCTTCGACAGCAGCGTGTAGGTGATGTTGAGCCGCGCGAATTCATACTGCCGCGGCTGCGACGGCACCGGCAGCTTCGACAGCAGCCATTCGTACAGCGGCCGGTGATCCTCGAACTCCAGCGTACAGATCGAATGGGTGATGCCCTCGATCGCATCCGACTGGCCGTGCGCGTAGTCGTAGCTCGGATAGATCGACCATTTGTCGCCGGTGCGCGGATGGTGCGCATGCAGGATGCGGTACAGCACCGGATCGCGCAGGTTGATGTTGCCCGACGCCATGTCGATCTTGGCGCGCAGCACCCGCGCGCCGTTCGGGAATTCGCCGGCCTTCATCCGCCGGAACAGATCGAGATTCTCCTCGACCGAGCGATCGCGGAACGGGCTGTTCTTGCCCGGCTCGGTCAGCGTGCCGCGGCTGGCGCGGATCTCGTCCTGCGACTGATCGTCGACATAGGCGTCGCCGTTTTTGATCATCAGCTCCGCCCAGGCGTAGAGCTGCTCGAAATAGTCCGAGGCGTAGAACATGTGCTCGCCCCAGTCGAAGCCGAGCCAGTGAACGTCGGCCTGGATCGAGTCGATGTATTCCTGTTCTTCTTTGGTCGGATTGGTGTCGTCGAACCGCAGATGGCAGCGGCCGCCGAATTCCTGCGCGATGCCGAAATTCAGCGCGATCGACTTGGCATGGCCGATATGCAGATAGCCGTTGGGCTCCGGCGGGAACCTGGTCACGATGGTCCGGTGCTTCCCGCTGTCGAGATCGGCCTGGACGATGTCGCGAATGAAGTCGCGCCCTGCCTCGCCCGCCGCTGTATCTGCCGTCGTCATGCGTCAATCGTCCTACTGGTCGGAACCGAAAGGGGTATCTGCCAAATCCGCTGCCCCGCGCCAACCCCCAGGGGCTGCGCGGACCACTTTAGTTATGCGCCGATCCTGCTATACACCCTGCGCGCCGCTCCGGCGCGTTCCCTTCCCTGCATTTGGTTCGAATGACCCGTCCCGTCGTCACCCGCTTCGCGCCCTCGCCCACTGGTTTTCTGCACATCGGCGGAGGCCGCACCGCGCTGTTCAATTGGCTGTATGCGCGCAAGCACGGCGGCACGATGCTGCTGCGAATCGAGGACACCGACCGCCAGCGTTCGACCCAGGAGGCGATCGACGCCATCCTCGACGGGCTGAAATGGCTCGGGATCGATTGGGACGGCGACACCGTTTACCAGTTTGCGCGCGCGGCACGGCACCGCGAGGTCGCCGAGCAGCTGCTGGCGGCCGGCAAGGCCTACCGCTGTTACGCCACCACCGAGGAGCTGGCGGCGATGCGCGACAAGGCCCGCGCCGAGGGCCGTGCCAAGCTGTACGACGGTAGCTGGCGCGACCGCGATCCCTCCGAGGCCCCGGAAGGCGTCAAGCCGACCATCCGCCTCAAGGCACCGCTGACCGGCGAGACTGTGATCGAGGATCAGGTGCAGGGCCGCGTCGCCTGGCAGAACGAGAACCTCGACGATCTGGTGCTGCTGCGCGGCGACGGCACCCCGACCTACATGCTGGCGGTGGTGGTCGACGACCACGACATGGGCGTCACCCACGTCATCCGTGGCGACGACCATCTGATCAACGCGGCGCGCCAGAAGCAGATCTACGACGCGATGGAGTGGGAGCTGCCGGTGATGGCGCACATCCCGCTGATCCACGGTCCCGACGGCTCAAAGCTGTCGAAGCGCCACGGTGCGCTCGGCGTCGACGCCTACCGCGCGATGGGATACCTGCCGGCCGCACTGCGCAACTATCTGGTCCGACTCGGCTGGAGCCACGGCGATCAGGAAATCTTTACCACGCAGGAAATGATCGATGCGTTCGACCTGCCGGCGATCGGCCGGTCGGCGGCGCGGTTCGATTTCGCCAAGCTCGAGAGCCTCAACGGTCACTACATCCGTCAGAGCGATGATCACTCTCTCGTGACCCTGCTCGAGGACCTGCTGAAATACATCCCGCAGGGCCCGGCGATAGCGGCGAAGTTCGACGACAGCATCCGCGCCAAGCTCACCCAGGCCATGCCGGGGCTGAAGGAACGCGCCAAGACGCTGATCGAGCTGCTCGACAACGCCGGCTTCATCTTCGCCGACCGGCCGCTGGCGCTGGATGCCAAGGCGCAGGCGGTGTTGACGCCCGAAACCCGACAGCTGATCGGCCGGCTGCGCGCCGCGCTGGAGGACGTCACGCCGTGGACGGCGGCGACGACCGAGGCCGCGATGCGGGCGTTCGCCGAGCAGGCTGGGCTGAAGCTGGGTGCGGTGGCGCAACCGCTCCGCGTGGCACTCACGGGACGAACCACGTCGCCGGGAATCTTCGACGTTTTGGCGGTGCTGGGGCGCGACGAGTGCCTGTCCCGCCTTGCCGATCAGGCCGCGTAAAAAACCCGGGAAACGGCTCGCGTCCGGCCGCCTTGCAGTGCACACTGCAATGAGCTACGCCTTTCCGCCAGCGCTTCAAGACAACCAGTCTCGCTCGCAAGAGCGCTGCGCATACGGCTGGTTTCGCCAACGAACATCGGGGACCACACGATGGACGCAACGACCAACAACAAAACGGCAACGCTGACGGTTGGAAACAAGAACTTCGATCTTCCGGTGCTCACCGGGACAGTCGGTCCCGACGTCATCGACATCGGCAAGCTGTACGCGCAGACCGGGATGTTCACCTACGATCCGGGTTTCACGTCGACGGCGAGCTGCCAGTCCAAAATCACTTACATCGACGGCGACGCAGGCGTTCTCGAGTATCGCGGTTACCCGATCGAACAGCTCGCTGAAAAAGGCGACTTCCTCGAAACCTGCTATCTCTTGCTGTACGGCGAACTGCCGACCAAGGCGCAGAAGGAAGACTTCGACTACCGCGTCACCCGCCACAACATGGTTCACGAGCAGATGGCCCGGTTCTTCCAGGGCTTCCGTCGTGACGCGCATCCGATGGCGGTGATGGTGGCTTCGGTCGGCGCGCTGGCCGCGTTCTATCACGACTCCACCGACATCAACGATCCGACCCAGCGGATGATCGCCTCGATCCGGATGATCGCCAAGGTCCCGACGCTGGCGGCGATGGCCTACAAGTATTCGGTCGGTCAGCCGTTCGTGTATCCGAAGAACTCGCTGTCCTACGCCGCCAACTTCATGCGGATGTGCTTCGCCACGCCGTGCGAGGAATACGTCGTCAACCCGGTGCTGGCGAACGCGCTCGACAAGATCTTCACGCTGCACGCCGACCACGAGCAGAACGCGTCGACTTCGACCGTCCGTATCGCCGGCTCGTCGGGCGCCAACCCGTTCGCCTGTATCGCCGCCGGCATCGCCTGCCTGTGGGGCCCGGCGCATGGCGGCGCCAACGAAGCGGCGCTGGCGATGCTGAAGGAGATCGGCTCCGTCGAGAACATCCCGGACTTCATCTCCAAGGTGAAGGACAAGAACTCGCAGGTGCGGCTGATGGGCTTCGGCCACCGCGTCTACAAGAACTACGATCCGCGCGCCAAGATCATGCAGCAGGTCTGCCACGAAGTGCTGGCCGAGACCGGTCACCACGGCGACCCGCTGCTGAAGGTGGCGATGGAGCTCGAGAAGATCGCGCTCAGCGATCAGTACTTCATCGATCGCAAGCTGTACCCGAACGTCGACTTCTATTCGGGCATCACGCTGAAGGCGATGGGCTTCCCGACCGACATGTTCACCGTACTGTTCGCGGTCGCCCGCACCGTCGGCTGGATCAGCCAGTGGAGCGAGATGATCGAGGATCCGCATCAGAAGATCGGCCGTCCGCGCCAGCTCTTCACCGGCGCGACCACCCGCAACTACGTCGAGATGAGCAAGCGCGGCTGATCGCTCCAGCTCTTTGAAAACAGAAACGGCGAACCGCCAGGCGGTTCGCCGTTTTGCTTTGTGGCTATGCCGGATCGAAGCCTCAGTAGCGAGCGCGATCCGGAAGGGTGCGGAACTCCTGCCACACCTTCTGCGCGTCGCTTCGCATCATCTGCGCGATCTTAACCTGGCGTTTTGCGTAGGGCTTCTTCATATCGGCGCCGATATTGGAATCGTCGAACAGATCCGCGTAGTCGGTCCACGACGCCGCGTAGAAGATCCGATCGAGCCGCGCCCAATAGGCGGTGGCGTAACACATCGGACAGCACTCGCAGCTCGTGTACATCGTGGCGCCGCGCAGGTTCGGCGCCCCGACCTTCTTGCACGCCGCGCGGATCGCATTGACTTCGGCGTGTGCCGAGGGATCGTTATCACGCAGCACGCTGTTACCAGTCGCCGCGAGAACTTCACCGTCGCGCACGATGACGGCGCCGAAAGCGCCACCCGTCTTTTCGACGACACCTGCCTTGCGCATCAATTCGATGGCCTGCGTCATGTAGCGACGATCTTGCTCCGTCGGCGCCGTGGCCAGCGCAGGCTTAGCATCCGCAACCGTCGCCCCCGCAGGCAACACCGCCGCACCGAAGGCGGCAGCGCCGGTTGCGAGGAAATTCCTGCGGTGAACGACGTTCACAGACGCGAACAGCGCATCAAGCGCCGAGGCAGACTCGATTTTAGTTTTCTTCATAGATGGAGAGCTCCGGTTGAGACGTCCGCGTCCTCTCCGGTCCATGGACGCGCAAACTGGAGCTTCGACGCGTCGGCAGGCTAGTTCCAATCTATTGAGAATTGATTGCAACAACACGTTCGCGGCGGCCGGTGGCAATCAGGCGCGGCGCATCACGTCCAGCACGATGTCGGCCGCACGTCCGCTCGGCGTCTGCTCGCCGGTCGACAAAATGTCGTCGATCTTCGCAAAGCCCGCGAGTTGGCGCCGCCGCGCCGGCGTGTCGCCGAGCAGGTCACGCACCGCCGGCGCGAGCCGGTCGGGCACACAATCCTCCTGGATGAACTCCGGGATCACGTCGTCCCCAATCACCAGATTGGCGAGGATCACGGTGCCCGGACGGACGACGCGACGCGCAATCCAGATCTCGACGCTGCCGGCTCGATAGGCCGTCACCATCGGTACGCCGGCGATCGCGAGCTCGAGCGTCACCGTGCCCGACTTGGCCAGCGCCGCATGGGCGATCCGGAACGCCGCACGTTTGT
>NZ_QTKI01000257.1:0-6834 GCF_010820945.1 Rhodopseudomonas sp. BR0C11 | reverse complement strand
GCTGCATCTGTTCGGTCAGGACGTGCCGATCCCCGGCTATCTCGTCTGGGGCGCGCTGATCAGCGGCGCTCCGGCCGGCAGCGTCAGGTTGAGATCCTTCAGTTCGATTCCGCCGGCTGGGGCCGGCACGCGCATCACGCCTGGATTGTCGCGCCGGCTGGCGGCGCCTTCGATCGCGCGCTCGAAACCGTCGAGCCGCTGCAGCACGGACTGCCATTCCGCCAGAGTCCGGTAGGCGGTGATGAAGAACGACAGCGAGTCCTGGACGCTGCTGAAGGCGGAGGCGGTCTGCATCATGCCGCCGAGCTGCACCTTCTGGGCAAAAAAGGCCGGGGCGACGAGGATGTAGGGGAAGATGATCGACGCCTGCGAGTAGCTGGCGGTGAAGGCAGTCAGCCGCTTGGTCCGGCTCATGATCCGCATGAAGTTCTCGGCCACGTAGCTGAAGCGGGACGCCAGCTTGTCGCGCTCGGCCGGCTCGCCGCGGAGCAGCGCGATCTGTTCGGCGTTCTCGCGAGCGCGCACCAGATTGAAGCGGAAGTCGGCTTCATACCGCTGCTGGCGGAAGTTGAGATCGACCAGCGGCGAGCCGATCCAATGGGTGAGGGCGGTGCCCAGCGCCGCATAGATCAGCGCGCCCCAGACGAGATAGCCGGGGATCGGCACGTCCTGACCGAACAGATGCAGCGGCGCTTCGTTCGACAGCCCCCACAGGATCACCACGAACGAGGCCAGCGTCACCACGGCGTTGAGCAGGCCGATGCCCAGCGCCAGCGTGCGCTCGACGAACAACTGCGTGTCCTCGGCGATGCGCTGATCGGGGTTGTCGGCGGCGTCGCCGGTGAGCTGCATCTGGTAGTGGTTGGCGTCGTGCAGCCAGCCGCCGAGATAGCGCTCGGTCATCCACTTGCGCCAGCGGATCTGCAGCCACTGATTGAGGTAGAGCTGGTAAACTTTGAGGGCGATCCAGATCGCCGCCAGCACGCAGAAGTAGATGATCTGATAGGTGAAGACGTCGTAGTTCCGCTCCTGCAGCGCGTTGTAGAATACGTTGTTCCAGCGGTTGAACAGCACCGAGAGCCCGACCACGGCGAGCTCGATGACGACGACGGCTGCGAGCAGCCCGCGGCCCATCCATTTGTCTTCGGCACTGAAATACGGCGCGGCGATCCGCCAGGCGGTCGCCAGCGTTCCTTTGATGTTGCTCACGGATGAGGTCTCCGGTGCGGGCTCTCGGGCAGTTTGATGGTTAGACGAAAGTTGTAGGTAAATTAACCTACGGCGGCTTGTCGCACCCAGTTGTCGCACCCTAGCATGATCGTGCCGGCGGCAAGCTCGGCGGTCAGCTGCTTCGCGCGTTTGTGAGCAGGCCCGCTTGCTCGGCCGTACTTTGAGGAGGCAGCAGCCTCCCGATTGATCTCCGTGTCGGACCGGCTCGCACCGACGCGGTCAAAAAACATAACATTAAGGGAGAGAAATGCGTGTGGAATCAAATCTATAATCCACTTGGCAGCGCCGCTTTGTCGACCCTGGCGGCGGCCGTTCCCGTAGTCACGCTGCTGGTACTGATCGCGAGCGGCAAGGTGAAAGCTCACCTCGCTGCGATCATCGCTCTGGTGCTCGCCAACGCGGTGGCGATCTTCGTCTTCACGATGCCGGCCAACATGTCGGTCCGCGCCTCGCTACTCGGTGTCGTCACCGGCTTCTTCCCGATCGGCTGGATCGTTCTCAACGTCATCTTTCTCTATCGGGTCACCGTGGCGACAGGCCGGTTCGAGCTGCTGCAGCGTGCGATTGGCGGCGTGACGACCGATCGCCGGCTGCAGCTACTGCTGATCGCATTTGCGTTCGGCGCATTCTTCGAAGGTGCATCCGGGTTCGGCACGCCGGTGGCGATCACCGGCGCGGTGCTGATCGGCCTCGGCTTCTCGCCGCTCGCCGCTTCGGGCCTGTCACTGATCGCCAACACCGCGCCGGTCGCCTACGGCGCGCTCGGCACGCCGATCCAGGGCCTCGCGTCGGTCACCGGCCTCGATCCCTACATCCTCGGCGCGATGGTCGGCCGGCAACTGCCGTTCTTCTCCCTGTTGGTGCCGTTCTGGTTGATCTGGGCGTTCGCGGGCTTCCGCGGCATGATGCAGATCTGGCCGGCGATCCTTGTCACCGGCGTGTCGTTCGCGGTCCCGCAATTCGTGATCTCGAACTACATCAATCCGTGGATCGTCGACATCGGCGCCTCGCTGATCTCGATGGGCTGCCTGATCCTGTTCCTGAAGGTGTGGCAGCCGAAAGAGCTGTGGCTGTCGCCGAAGCTGCGCAGCCACGATCCCTCCACCGAGACCATGGCCCCGCCGAAAGAGCTGAGCCGGGCCCCGCTGACGCAGGCGCAGCTGTGGGGCGCGTTGCTGCCGTGGATCATCGTCTGCATCGTGATGCTGATCTGGGGCAACGGCGCCTTCAAGGCCTGGGCGAACTCGATCTTCGTCTGGAACTACCCGGTGCCCGAGCTGCACAACCTGATCCAGAAGGTGCCGCCGGTCGCCGCCAAGCCGACGCCTGAGGCCGCGGTGTTCTCGTTCACCTATCTGTCGTTCACCGGCACCGGCATGCTGATCGCGGCGCTTATCTCCGGGCTGTTGATGGGCGTGTCGCCCGGCAAGATGGCGACCGAGTACGGCCGCACCATCAAGGTCTGCGCGATCTCGCTGATCACCATCTCGGCGATGCTGGCGATCGGGACGTTGACGCGGCTGTCCGGCGTCGACGCGACGCTGGGCCTGGCGTTTGCTGCGACCGGCGTGTTGTATCCGTTCTTCGGCACGCTACTCGGCTGGCTCGGCGTGGCTCTGACCGGATCGGACACCGCCTCCAACGTGCTGTTCGGCAATCTGCAGAAGATCACCTCCGAACAGCTCGGCCTGTCCCCGATTCTGATGGGCGCCGCCAACTCATCCGGCGGCGTGATGGGCAAGATGATCGACGCTCAGTCGATCGTTGTCGCGTCGACGGCGACCAACTGGTACGGCCATGAAGGCACGATCCTGCGCTACGTCTTCCTGCACTCGATTACGCTGGCGTGTTTGGTCGGCGTGCTGGTGATGCTGCAGGCCTATGTCTATCCATTCACCGCGATGGTCTTGAAGTAACGCAAGCCAGCGCTGAATTGCGCCAAAGCCCCGCGGTCTCGGCCGCGGGGCTTTTCGTTGCAGGCTTCGATGGCGCCGCGGTCTGGCAAGCCGGTGCGGTTCGCGATAAACAGCGGACCGTCCTGAACAACGGCCGAGGCACCATGCACCGTCAGTCGATCTTTCGTTTCGCCGCCATCGCCGTGGTGCTGGCAGCCGGCTCCGCGACGCCGTCGCTTGCGCAATCCGACCAGGAATTTCCGTTCGGTCTGGAACTGACGCTGGACGCGCCGGCGAAGCCCGGCTCGAAGCGGATTCCGAATTTGGAAATCGGCGATCAGGGGAGCGTGCGGCTGGAGCTGTGGTGCAAGGGCAGCGTTGGGCAGTTTTCGGTCGCCGGCAGCACCGTGATCTTCATGCCGGGTGCGATCGAGGATCGCAATTGTCCGGCGGACCGCGCTCAGGCGGATGATGCGCTGGTCGCAGCGCTTGCTGCGGCGACCAACTGGAGCCGGCAAGGCGATTTCGTCAGCTTCACCGGTGGTCCGCAGCCGCTGCGGTTCCACCTCAATACGAACTGACGCTATTTCCGATCCTGCAGGATCAGCTCGGCGCAACCTTCCGCCGCCTGCACCACGCCGCTGTAGCCGCCGATGCCCGCGTACGCGGACGACAGATACAAGCCGGGCAGGGCTGTGCGCGGCGTGCGGTAGGGCGTATCGGAATTCGCCAGCAGCGGCGCAAAGCCGTAGACCGCACCCTGCGGCGCGCCGAGATATTGCTGCACCGAAAACGCGGTGTTGAACGCCGCCGCCGTTACTGCGCCAGCCAGGTCCGGATAGCTGCGATCGAGATGGGCGAGCAGCGCCTGCTGCCAGCGGGCGCGCTTGGCCCGATACGTGTCCTGATCGAGGCCATCCCAGTTCGACACCCGATCCGGTCCGACCACCGACAGCACGAAGGGCGGCGACGGCACGCCGGAGTCGATCGCGGTGTAATCGGCGATCGCCAGCGGCGGCATCCGCGCACCCGGCTCGTCCGCCATCAGGGTCTTGGCCTCGGCGTAGGACGCCAGCGTCGTCATCCAGTCCGGCAGCAGCTGGGTGGCGTAGCTGCTGACCCCGAATTCGCGCGGCGGTTTGGACAGCCCGAGCGTCAGCGCGAACAGCGACAGCGACGGCGTCCGATCGGCGTAGCTGTCGGTCAGCAGCTTCGCCTGGTCGGCCGGAAGCAGACTTGCGAGCGTCGAAGGCGCGGCGTTGCCGATCACAGTCGAGGATTCCACGGTCTGCGGATCGCCGCCGTCGCGGGCCATATGGGTGACCTGATGCGGCCCGCCGTGATCGCCCATCACCACGCCGGAGACGACGCGGCGGAGCAGTACCTCGCCGCCGGCCTTGCGCACCGCGCGGGCCAGTGCGCTCGACAGCCGCTGCGAGCCGCCCTGGATGAAGCGCGCACCGCTGAGCAGGAAGCTGCCCTGCACCATCGCGAACAGCACCCACCACAGCGCGGCAGGATCATCGTGAACGTAAGAGAGATTCCCGGCGACGGCGCACTTCACCGCTTCGTCGTCGCCGAACAGCGCCTGCAGCTTGTCGCGGAGCGAGGCGTGCCAATCGGGATACTCCGGCGCCAGCGCCATCACCGCGTCGAGGCCGCCATCGCCGAGCGTTCCGGCGAGGCGCTCGAGCTCCCCGAGCCATTGCGCGATCCCGGCGCTGGCGTGCGGGAAGCGCTTGTTCAGCGCGTCGCGCGCGGCGGCGAATTCGTCCGGGAGCGTGAACGGTTCGCCCACAGGACCGCCGCGCATCTGATACAGCGCCCCGGCGGGAATCCACTGCACCGCGTCGAGCACCCCGGCGCGGCTCAAGGCGCGGTGTTTCGGATCGCGGACGTGCTGCGGGTTGCCGGTGATATGCAGCGAGCCTTCGACGAACAGTTCGCCGACCTTGTAGCTCGAGGCCGCGCCGCCGACCGAATTACCGCGCTCGATCACCAGCACCTTGCGACCTTCGCGGGCCAGGATCGCGCCCGCAGTCAGGCCACCGAGCCCGGCGCCAATTACCACTGCATCAAAGCGCGTCATTCAGCCGATTATCCTGCCATCCAAGGGAAGCGCTTCATTGCCGCATTGCAGCGGCATGTCAAATCGCGGTTCCATGATCTGGCGACGGCCGATCCTGGGCGCTTGCGGCGCGCTATTGCCAGGTCGAGCTTTCGGAATCCCAGCGCTGGCCCTTGAGCTCTTTGGCGAGGGCTGCGACGGCGCCGCCATCGGGGCGCGGTTCGCCTTCTTCTTCGCCGGGGGCGTCGTCATTGAGGCCGAGCCGGGGCGGCGCGTTCTCATCGACCGTGGTGTCGCTGGCATTGGCGAGCCACAGCATCAGCTTGTCGGTGCCGCCCGGCTTGTCGGCGCTGACCAGTGCCTCGACCGTGATCACCTCGGTGAGCTGCAGCGCCGGGAAGGTCTCGCTCGGCCGCTTGAAGGTCATCTTCAGCTTGCCGCTTGCGTCATCCCACACCGCCGAGGCGAGCTTGGCCTCCAGCGTCTGCGACAGGATGGCGGTGACGGTATTGGCGATCTTCTCGCGATTGAGCTTGCCGCCGTCGCGCCAGCCCGCCGCCGGGAACAGGATAGTGCGGTCCATGTCGACGATGCCGTTGGTCCAGCCGGCTGCGGCGACGCCGGGGAACGCCTTGGCCTTGGCGATCACCGCGGCGGCGCGCTCCGGATCGACCGTGAGGTTGACCACCAGCTTGCCGGCGCGCAGTGCATCGCAGCCGATGCTGAGGCTCGACAGCGACACTTCGACATTCTCGGTCTTCAGCGTCTTCAGGAAATCCGAAGCGCCTTCGAGCGCGACGCGAACCCCGACGGCTTCCGGCGACACCGCGGTGAAGTCCTTCGGCGCCTGCGCGATGCTGTCGTCGGACGACTGGTTCTCCTGGAATTCCTTTTCGCTGAGATCGGCATTGTCGGTCGAGGTGATTTCGTGCGTGGCGGTTCCGATCCCGATCACGCCTTTGAAATCGAACGTCTCGCCATTCGGCCGCTGCTGCAGGCTGACCGACACCGGCGCCTTGCCGCCGAGCGTCTGCGTCGTTCCGGTCAGGGCCTGGCCGTTCGGGGTCAGGGTGACGACGAAGCGATCGCGGCGGTCCGAGGTCTTCGACGGCGAATAGCAGACGTCGAGCTCGGCAGAGGTGACCGTCTTGCCCTGACGCTTCTCTTTCAGGATGACGTCGGCGCCGTCCATGAAGCCGTCGATGGCGGTGAAATAGCGCGTCTCGTTGGCCGGCGGCGCTGCCGATTTCGTGGCGGACTTGCTCTGAGCCAGGGCGACATCGGTCGCCGGCAGCAGCGCCAGCAGGCTGAACAGGAATGCGCGCATCACGTGAACCTCGCGAGAATCAGGCTGCATCGAACCTAAAGCTTTTTGGGAGCCGAGTGGACAACGGTTCGCCGGGACACAACGCGTCAGAACCGGAAATGCTCTAGTCGATTCGAATTGAATCCGAAGCAAGGCGCGCGAGGTGCGGTGCCAAAAAACAAGGCCGCCCGGAGGCGGCCTTGCGTGATCGATCTTCAGTGCGACAGGCGCGGGCTTAGAAGCCCATGCCGCCCATCCCACCCATGCCACCGCCGGCCGGCATCGCCGGGGCATCGGCCTTCGGCAGCTCGGCGACCATGGCTTCGGTGGTGACC
>NZ_QTKI01000256.1:0-6859 GCF_010820945.1 Rhodopseudomonas sp. BR0C11 | reverse complement strand
ATCCAGCTCCGGCGCTGCGACCGCTTCGGATTGTCGGTCCGCAGCCTCACGCCATCGCTCGTCCGGATGATTGTCGTTGCTGACGAGGGCAGGCCGGGCGGCGAGAAAGCGGGGCGGCCCGGGCCATGGGGCGATTGCCTCACCATCGCCGCGCCCGTCGGTCATCGTCTCGTGCAGTCCGGCGTGGTCGGTCCCGACCATGGCACGCTCTTACGCAAACGATACTCGCGTCTCGCGTCGGATGGTCTATAAGACCGCCGGTGCGGAACCCCTGACTATGCAACCACAGATTGCGATGTTGATCAATGGCCGACCGGCCGTCTGGCGCGCAGCCGTGGCGGCGCTGGCGCTCGCCGCGACCACGCTGCTGACGCCTGTTGCCGCGCGGGCTGCGGAGACCGCGCCCGAGGCGAAGGCGATTGCGGACGCGACCGCGCATGCGGTGCCGGGGTTTTGGGATCCGCGGCGGCGGCCGGAGCGGCCGGACATGTCGCGCCTGACGATGATCCGGTTCCTGACCGAGGTCGATTATCCGCCGTTCAACTTCACCGGGGCCGACGGCAATCCGGCAGGGTTCAACGTCGATCTGGCCCGCGCGCTGTGCGATGAGATCAAGATCACCTGCACGGTGCAGATGCGGAAGTTCGAGACCCTGCTCGACGCGCTCGCCGGCAATCGCGGCGATGCCATCATCGCGTCGCTGGCGGTGACGCCGCAGACTCGCACCAAGCTGGATTTCACCGATCCCTACTACCGCACGCCGGCGCGGTTCGTCGCCCGCAAGGATGCGGTGATGCCCGAGATGCGGCCGGAATATCTCGAAGGCCGCAAGGTCGGCGCGGTCGCCGGCTCGGCGCATGAGGCCTATCTGAAGGCGATGTTCACCGACGCCGAGCTGCATTCCTATCCGAACGCCGAGGCGCTGCGGACCGCGCTGAAGCGGGGCGAAGTCGATTTCATCTTCGGCGACGCGATCTCGCTGGCGTTCTGGATCAACGGCACCGATTCGGAGAACTGCTGCGCATTCTCCGGCGCTCCGTTCCTGGAGAGCCGCTATTTCGGCGAGGGCGTCGGCATCGCGGTGCGCAAGGGCAACGACACGTTGCGCCAGGCGCTGAATTGGGCGCTGTTCCGGGTTTGGGAAAAGGGCCAGTACACCGACTTGTGGCTACGGTATTTTTCCGTCAGCCCGTTTTGAAAGACCCGCCTTCAAGGGCGGCTGGAGACCTGAATGACGACGATCGACCTTCCGAGCGCTTCCGAGCTGCGCACCCTCGCCGAACAATCCAACGCCTGGCCGTTCGAGCAGGCGCGCGCGCTGGTGAACCGGCTGAAAAAGCATCCGAAGGACGAGGTGCTGTTCGAGACCGGTTACGGTCCGTCGGGGCTGCCGCATATCGGCACGTTCGGCGAGGTCGCGCGCACCACGATGGTCCGCCATGCCTTCCGCGTGCTGACCGACGACAAGATCAAGACCAAGCTGCTGGCGTTCTCGGACGACATGGACGGCCTGCGCAAGGTGCCGGACAACGTGCCGAACAAGGAGCTGCTGGAGAAGAATCTCGGCAAGTCGCTGACCAGCGTGCCCGATCCGTTCGGCACCCATGATTCGTTTGGCGCCCACAATAACGCGCGGCTGCGCGCCTTCCTCGACACCTTCGGCTTTGATTACGAATTCGCCTCGGCGACCGAGTACTATAAGTCGGGCCGGTTCGACGCGACGCTGTTGAAGGTGCTGGAGCGGCTCGAGAAGGTGATGGCGATCATGCTGCCGTCGCTCCGCGAGGAGCGCGCCGCCAGTTACTCGCCGTTCCTCCCCATTTGCCCGCGCACCGGCGTGGTGCTGCAGGTGCCGATCGTCGCGCACGACGTCAAGGCGGGCACGATTTCCTACGACGATCCGGAAACCAATGAGCGCATCACCGTTCCGGTCACCGGCGGCCATTGCAAGCTGCAATGGAAGCCGGACTGGGCGATGCGCTGGACCGCGCTCGGCGTGGACTACGAGATGGCCGGCAAGGACCTGATCGATTCCGTGAAGCTGTCCGGCAAGATCGCCCAGGCGATTGGCGGCACGCCGCCGGAAGGCTTCAACTACGAGCTATTCCTCGACGACAAGGGCCAGAAGATCTCGAAGTCGAAGGGCAACGGCCTGACGATCGAGGAATGGCTGCGCTACGCTTCGCCGGAATCGCTGTCGCTGTTCATGTACCGCGAGCCGAAGGCGGCGAAGCGGCTGTATTTCGACGTGATCCCGCGCAATGTCGACGAGTATCAGCAATTCCTCGATGGCTACGCGCGGCAGGATCTGAAGCAGCGGCTCGCCAACCCGGTCTGGCACATCCATTCCGGCAATCCGCCGCAGGCCGACATGCCGGTGACGTTCCAGCTGCTGTTGACGCTGGTGTCGTCGTCCAATGCCGAAAACGCCGATACGCTGTGGGGCTTCATCGGCCGCTACCGGCCGGGCGTGACACCGCAGAGCCATTCCAAGCTCGACGCGATGGTCGGTTACGCGATCAATTACTACCGCGACTTCGTGGCGCCCACCAAGGTGTTCCGCGACCCGACCGACGCCGAGCGCGCCGCGCTGCAGGATCTGCGCGATGCGCTGTCACAGCTGCCGGCGGACGCGACCGCCGAGGCGATCCAAGACGTGGTGTACGAGATCGGCCGCCGCGAGCCGTTCCTCGATCACAAGAAGACCGCAAAGGACGGCAAGCCGGGCGTGTCGCTCGACTGGTTCAACATGCTGTACCAAGTGCTGCTCGGCCAGGAGAAAGGGCCGCGGTTCGGCTCGTTCGTGGCCGTCTACGGCGTCAGCAACGCGGTGGCGATGATCGACGGCGCGCTGGCGCGCAGCGCGTAAGATCAACAAGCGCGGCGCCGGACAGCGCCGCGCTCCGCGATCAGGCCGCTCGCACCGCGGCCGAGAAGCGGTCGACCTCGGTCTTGAGATGGCGGCTTTCCGCCAGCAGCGCGGCGGCGAGATCGTGCACATGCGTGGAGGCCGCGCCGGTTTTCTCGGCGCCCTCGCGGACCGCCCCGATCGTCCCCGAGACTTCCGTCGCCGCGTCCGCCGATTGCCGCACCGTGCTGGCGATCTCGCGCATCGCGGCGCCTTGGTGATCGACGGCCGAGGCGGTTGAATCCGAAATCTCCGAGATCTGCAGGATGGTGTTGCCGATCGCCTCGATCGCCGACACCGACGATTCGGTCGCCGCCGTCATCTGGGCGATCTGTTCGGTGATCTCGTCGGTCGCGCGCGCGGTTTGCGCGGCCAGCGCCTTCACTTCGGCGGCCACCACGGCGAAGCCGCGGCCGGCCTCGCCGGCGCGCGCGGCTTCGATGGTGGCGTTGAGCGCCAGCAGGTTGGTCTGCGACGCGACCGCGTTGATCAGATCCACCACATCGCCGATGCGCCCGGCTGCCTTCGACAGCTCGGCGATCCGGGCGTTGGTTTCCTGCGCCTGCCGGACAGCGGCCTGGGAAATGTTCTGCGATTGCCGGACCTGCTGACCGATCTGCGAGGCCGATGAGGCTACCTCGTTGCAGGATACGGACGCGGACTGCGCCGTTGCGCAGGATTGCTGCGAAGCCGCCGCCACTGTCGTCGCCAGGTGCTGCGTGGTCTCGGCCCCGCTCTCGAGCTGTCTGGCGGCTGCTTCCATGTCGGCGGAGGTGGAGGTCACGGTCTGAACGATGCGGCCGATCGCGCGATCGAGGTCGTCGGCCATCTTGTGCATCTCGGCGCGGCGATCGGCGTCGGCTCGCGCCTTGATGCCCTGCTCGGACTCCATGGCTTCGACCCGCAACGCGTTGTCCTTGAACACCTGAACGGCCCGCGCCATCGCGCCGACCTCGTCGCCACGCTCGATCGCCGGAATGGCCACGGCCCGATCGCCGCTCGCCAGCCGCCGCATCACCTCGGTCATCCCGGTGATCGGCACGATCACCCGTTTCACGATCGCCGTCAGCCCAGCCACGAACAGCAGGAACACGACGCCGGACACGCCCCACAGCAGATAATTAAGGTCGGTCACGCGGACCGCCGTCGCGGCTTCTGTGGCGGCGTTGAGATCGTTGGTGCGCTTGACGATGTCGTCGATGATCGCGCGATGCGCCGTGTAGGCGGCGGTCAAATCCTTATAGGCCTGCATCGCGGCATCCGGATCCTTGGCCTCGATCGCCGGAACCAGGCTCGCATCGATGATGCGCCAGAATTTCTGCACCTCGCGGTCGGAATCATCGATCAGCCGCGCCTTGATGGCCGGCTCGAGCGGCGCCTTGCGCCAGAAGGCGTGACGTTCCTGGTACTCCTTCTTGAGGCGGTCGAGCCGCTCGCGGTGAAGCGCGGAAGAGCCGGGGTCTTCCAGCGCCAGCGTCGCTTCCAGATAGGCTTCGATCACATAGGCGGGCGGCGGCAGGATATCGGCCACCAGATCGTTGCCGAGCTTGATCTGCTCATACAGCGGCCCGCCGACCTTGAGCTGGGAAAGGCCGTACAGGCTCGCCCCGAAAATCGCCGCCAGGCCTGTGCCGATGATGAGGCCGAACATCAGAACCGCTCGGGTGATTGAAAGTCGCATCTAAGCCTCTCAGGTCGACGCCGCGTAAATCACTCACCCGCGGGAGATTTTGGAATCCCGGAGCGGCGTCTCGGTTCAATGAACGAGTTCCTAAATACCCCACGGCGCACCAGTTGCGTTACTCGTGGGACTACCAAAGCGGCAAATGCCGATGAGAGGGACGGCCCTGGGCGAACTACGCAGTCGCCTCTTGCGACGTTGATGCGATTCGGGGCGAGGGTATGAGAAGAAAGCGCAGCAGGGTGCAACAGGTGCGATGTGTCTCGGGTGTGGCAATTTCGTTGGCTGCTATTCCTGATACCAATCGCGAATGGCGCGCTGATACCTACCGTATGCCTTAATCTGGTATCACAGGCCTGTTGCCGCGTTGAAGTGACGCAGTCTTTCGCGTCACAGTTTTGATTTCAAACAAAGTTTGCTGCGTTGCGTCTTTCGCACAGTCGACACAACGATAATCCCTCGTCGGGTTGCCGCTGGAGCGGCCCCGTCAGTTTGCTCGTCAGCTCCAAAGGGAAAGACAGTGCCGTTTCTCATCAGGTCTCATGGAGGAAGACAATGTCTGAACTGGCTGGACTGCCCTACGACGCCAACATGCCGGCGATCGTCTGGTCGATGTATCTCGTTGCAGCTGCGTTGTACTGCGCGCCGATGCTGATCGCGTTCGCGCGCAACGTCGAATACAAATGGGGACTCTACGTCGGCAATCTGCTGCTCGGCTGGACCGGCATCGGCTGGGCCTACGCGTTGTACTATGCGGTCTTCGCCGACAAGGAGCGGGTGCCCCAACCTCGCTTGTCTCTGGTTCGATAGCTCGTTGCCGTAACCCTTTGCGGCGGATCGGTCGCGGCCGAAGCCGTCAGGCGCCTCGGTGCTATTTCGCCGAGGCGCCGGCGGCCAGCACCGGACGCACCGCATCACCTTCGCGGAGCAGTGCGCCTGCGCGTTCGACCACGATGTCGCCTTCCTTCAGACCCTCGCGGATTTCGACGTTGCCGCCATTCATCAGGCCGATCTCGACGCGGCGGGTTTCGACCGCCTGGCGCCGCACGACCTGCACGATGGTTCCGACCGGATTGTAGATCACCGCGGTGAGCGGCACCGAGATGTTGCAGCTCTCGCCGGTCTTGATGGTGGCGCGACCGGAGGCGTTGGCGAGCAGGCGCTTGTCCGAGCTGATGCCGACGAACACGTTGCCGAGCTGGGTCTTCGGCTCCACCGTGGCGGAGACGCGGCGGACCTTGCCCTGCAGCTCGTTTTTGTCGCCGACCACCTTCACGGTCGCGGTCTGGCCGACCGACAGCCGCGGCATGTCGCGGGTCGGCACCTGTCCAACGAGATCGAACTCGCCGCGGCTGACGATGGTGAACAGCGCTTCGCCCTTCGGCGACGCCGGTGCGCCGATCAAAGCGGTCGAAGCCGACACTAGGCCGGCGACCGGCGCCTGAACCGTGCTGCCGCCGTCGAGCTTCGCCAGGGTTTGGCCCTGGGTGACCGTCTCGCCGGGGTCGACCAGCACGTCGCTGATCTTGGCGCCGGTCCGGTCCGGTCGCACCGAGACTTCGTCGCGCGGGATCAGGAAGCCGGAGACCTCGACCTCCGCCGGAAAGCAGGCCTTGGCGGCGGGAAAGACGGTGACGGTCTGGGCGGCGGCTTCACTTCCCTGGGCGCGGACCGGAGATACGAGCGCGCAGGTGATCGCGAGAACCAGCAGCGTTGCACGCTGAAGATCAGGCCCCAAACGGAGGGGATCAGCGATCAGCCTAGTCATGTTGGGTCCTTGCCTCGATGCCATCCAAGCTTTGCTCTCGCGAATTCCGCTCGTCGTGATCTTGCCGGTCCGCATCGATCGTCACCGTCCGAACAGCTGCTTGATAATCGCGTCCACCGCCGCACCGTGATCGTCGTCAGGGCGGCTGGCGTCGCCTGAGTTGTTGCGATCGCCGCGGCTGCTGCCGAGCAGGCCGAACAGACCGCTGCCGATCTCGCGCAGGCGTTGATACGACGCATCCGGATCATCGAGCACGCCGGCGATATCGGGGAAGATGCGCGGTGCGATCCACGGTCCCTCGATCCTGACCGGAATGCCGAAGCCGATCGGCTCGGGGGCGGGCGCAACACTTCGCTCCAACGCGTTCTGTCCCTGCGTCGTCAGCACCAGCTTGGGCTCAACTTTGAGCGCCAGCGTTTTGGTTGGCAGGTCAATCGCGCCGGCGCCGGTCATCCGCACCAGCGGACCGGCGAGCTTCAGGTCGGAGGTCTCGGCCTTGCCT
>NZ_QTKI01000255.1:0-6874 GCF_010820945.1 Rhodopseudomonas sp. BR0C11 | reverse complement strand
ACGACCCGGGCAAGGTCGGCGTCGGGCTAGACGATCATCGGGCTCTTGCCGCCGAGTTCCAGGCTAACCGGAATGATCTTCTTCGCCGCCATCTGATAGATCAGCTCGCCGACCGCCTGCGAGCCGGTGAAGGTCACCTTGGCAACCGCCGGATGCTCGACCAGCGCCGCGCCGCAGTCGCGGCCGGTGCCGCAGATCACGTTGAGCACGCCGTCGGGCAGCAGCTTCGCCATCAGCCGGGCCATTTCGATGGTCGCGTACGGCGCCTCTTCGGAGGCTTTCACCACCACGGTGTTGCCCGCCACCAGCGCCGGGGCGATCTTCAGCATCATCAGCACCAGCGGCACGTTCCACGGCAGAATCGCGGCGACGACGCCGAGCGGCTCGCGGCTGGTGTAGGTGAGGATCTGCGGATCGAACGGCAGCGTCTCGCCCTTCAGTTCCGACGCGAGGCCTGCATACATCGTGGTGATATCGATCGCGGTCGCAACCTCGCCGCGGCACTCGGTACGGATCGCCTTGCCGGTTTCCAGCGCCAGCACGGTGGCGATCACGTCGCTCCGTTCAGCGATTGCGCTCGCCGCAGCCGCTATCAGCTTGCCGCGCTGGCGCGCCGGCGTCGCTGCCCATCCCGGAAACGCTGCGGACGCCGCTTCCACCGCGCCAGCGACATCGTCGCCGGTCGCGGCCGGCGCCTTGCCGATCACTTGCCCGGTTGCAGGATCGATGACGTCGAGCGTGGCACCGCCGACGGACGGCACCAGCGTGTTGCCGATCAGGTGACGGGCTTGGAGTTGCGAGATCACCTCCGTCACGGCGGGGGCAATGGCGGGATTGATGCGGGTGGCGATGTTGATCATCGCATCACCTTGGCGATCCGGCGTCCGCCGCGAAGGTCCAGCGCGGTCCAAGCCATTGGGCCAGACGCCAGCGCTTCGCGTCTGGTCCGCCGAGACCGCGCCATCTGGTTCTAAGGCACCTGCGGCGGCTCGTGACACGCTTTGCATGAAGCTGCCGGCGGGTCCGCATCAATCACGGAAACGCTCGCGCGCCCACCACGATGGAATCGACATGTCCGATCTCGATACTCAGCGATTGCAGACGCTGCATCAGCTCTTCGACGCGTTCAACCGCCACGACGGCGCCGCGGTGATGGCCGCGATGACCGACGACATCGTGTTCGATGTCGCGGCCGGACCCGAGGCCTGCGGTCGCCGCATCGTCGGCACCGCCGATGTCCGCGCTGCGTTCGAGACGACCTTCACGACGTTTCCGGATGTGAGCTGGGAGTGCACCCGCCACGCCGTGTTCGGCGATCGCGGCATCTCCGAGTGGATCTTCCGCGCCACCACCAAGGACGGCGGCAAGATCGAGGCCGAGGGCGTCGATCTGTTCGGCTTCCGCGGCGACAAGATCTTCAGCAAGAGCGCCTTCCGCAAGGATCGCCCGGTGCTGCCGGCCGCGGGGGCATCGGCATGAACAAGCCCGTGAAGACCCCGCCGCTCGCCGCCTACGATCCGCATTACGATCCGCTGGTGAGTGAAGGCCCCGGTCGCAACCGCGACTACGCGCCGACCTACTGGACCGCGACCTGCGGTCCGCTACCCGAAGATGACGGCCCGATCAGCCGTGACACCGATGTCGATGTGGCGATCGTCGGCTCCGGTTTCACCGGCCTGGCGTCCGCCGTATTCCTCGCACGCGAACATGGCATCAAGGCCGCGGTGCTCGAAGCCAATCGCGTTGCCTGGGGCTGCAGCACGCGCAACGGCGGCCAGGGCCAGAATGCCGCCGGCCGGTTGACGCGCTCGCAATGGATCGAGCGTTGGGGCCGCGATATCGCTCTGAAGCTGCACGCCGAAGTCAGCGACGGCTTCGAGACGTTCGAAGAGCTGATCCGCCAGAGCCCGATCGACAGCGAACCACAACGCGGCGGCCATCTCTATATTGCGCATCGCCCGCGCAACTTCGAGAAAATTGCGGCCGAAGCCAAGGTGCTGAGCGAGGTGTTCGGCGAGCCCACCAAGGTGATCTCCGCCGACGAGCTGCGCCGCGACTACGTCAACGAGGCCGAGGCAGTCGGCGCGACGCTGGAGCCCCGCGGCACCGGCGTTCATCCGGCCAAACTCGCCTTCGGCTATCAGCAGATGGCCCGCGACCTCGGCGCCACCGTGCATCCGGGCAGTCCGGTGATCGAGATCGAACACCGCGGCGGCGCGTTCTATCTCCGCACTCCGGGCGGCACCGTGAAAGCGCGCGCGGTCGGCATCGCCACCGGCGCCTACACGGCGCCTGGACTGACGCCGCTGCTGCGCGGCCGCTGCATGCCGATCCTGTCGAACTCGATCGTCACTCGGCCGCTGACTCCGGCCGAGCTCGAAGCCACCGGCTTCAAGACCAAGCTAGTGCTGACCGATACCCGCACGCTTCGTTATTACTACAGGCTGCTGCCGGACAACCGCATCCAGATCGGCAGCCGTTCCTCGATCACCGGCGCCGACGCCGATCATCCCAAGCACCTGCAGCTCCTGATCGACGGCCTGCATCGCAAATTCCCGGCGCTGCAAGGCATCGAGATCGATTACTCGTGGTGGGGCTGGGTCGACGTCAGCCACGACATGATGCCGCGAATCTTCCAGCCCGATCCGGCGCAGAAGCTGGTCTACGCACTCGGCTATGGCGGCAACGGCGTGTCGTATTCGGCCCAGGCCGGGCGCCGCATGGCGCAGATGATCGCCGGACAGCGCTTCAAGGGCCAGGACCTGCCGATCTTCACCTCGCCGCTGCCGACCCACAGCTTCTCGCCGTTCCGCCGGATCGGCCAGCGCATGCTATATCGCTGGTATCACTACCGCGACGAAGCGGCGTAAGCCTTCGCAAGGGCAGGCCTGAACCGAACAGATGCGACCATGAAAAAACCCGGCAGGTTGGACCTGCCGGGTTTTTTGAATTTCGGAAGCTGCACTGACGAAAGCCGCCGGTGAGACAAGATGCCGATCAGGCAGCCTTCTTGAGCGGCCGAACCGTCGCCGTCTTGGCGCGGCGGACGTCGGTTGCGGGCTGCTTGGCGCGCTTGTCGAAAGCATCGCCAGCGGTCAGCACCACCAGGCCAGCGATCCCGGCGAACGCGCCGGCCACCGCGACGGTGATCACCAGCGGATAGCCAAAGGTGTAGATCAACGCGGCGCCGACCACGACGGCATTGAACAGGAAGAAGTACGGCGCCTCCGGGCTGCCATGCGCGGCATCCTTCACCAGCCAGCCGATGACGGGGATTTGGTAGAAGGCTTTCTTCAGGAAACTCAAGGCGCTGCTCCTCTGCCTGGACCGCTGCCATCTGAACGGGAGCATTCGCGGCTCCCGCGGCGGCCCCGCAGCGAGGGGCGTGGCACTGCAAACTTTAGTCTATCGCAACGCAGAAATTGTCAATCACGAATGCGACGGATTTGCATCAGATGGGCGGTCGGAACCATGAAATCGGCAACTTTTCCGTGAACATACCGTGCCGCAACAGACGGAAGTTCCGCGGTAGGAACGGGCGTCGGTGACCAGCTCGCAGTGAAGGTGCGAACAGACCCTGGGCGGTAAGCATCGGAAGCCGTCTCAGGCGGATCTGCTGCCCAAACCGGCCAATGACAAGGTTCTGGTCCAAGGCTAGATTGCGCCCGCAACGACGCTCCAGGATATTGATGACAAAGCGCTTTCTCGTCACCGGCGGAGCCGGCTTCATCGGCTCTGCGGTGGTCCGGCGGCTGATCGGGACCACCCGGCACGAGGTGCTGGTGGTCGACAAGCTGACTTATGCGGGCAATCTCGATTCCCTGGCGCCGGTGTCGGACGATCCGCGCTTCCGGTTCGTCCGTGCCGACATCGTCGAACAGGGCACCATGCGGCTGCTGTTCGAGGAGTTTTCGCCCGATGTGGTGATGCATCTTGCCGCGGAGAGCCATGTCGACCGCTCGATCGACGGTCCCGGCGACTTCATCCAGACCAACATCGTCGGCACCTATTCGCTGCTGCAGGCGGCGCTGGCGCATTGGCGCTCCCTGCCGCCGGCCCGCAAGTCCGGCTTCCGCTTTCACCACATCTCCACCGACGAGGTGTTCGGTTCGCTTGGTGCCGAAGGACTGTTCCGGGAAGACACGCCGTACCAACCGAAATCGCCCTACTCCGCCTCGAAGGCGGGGTCGGACCATCTGGTGCGAGCTTGGCACCACACCTACGGCCTGCCGGTGGTGATCACCAACTGCTCCAACAATTACGGCCCCTATCATTTCCCCGAGAAGCTGATCCCGCTGGCGATCATCAAGGCGCTGCACGGCGAAGCGATCCCGGTGTACGGCACGGGGGCGAACGTTCGCGACTGGCTGCACGTCGAGGATCACGCCGACGCGCTGCTGCTCGCCGCCGAGCGGGGCGAGATCGGCGAAAGCTACAATATCGGCGGACGCAACGAGCGCACCAACCTCGAAGTCGTGCAGGCGATCTGCCGCCTGCTCGATGAACTCGCACCCGATGCGTCGATCGGATCACGGGCAAAGCTGATCAGCTTCGTCACCGACCGCCCCGGTCACGACGCCCGCTACGCGATCGATGCCCGCAAGGTCGAGCGCGAGCTCGGATGGCGTGCGCGCTACACTTTCGACGATGGCCTGCGTCAGACCGTGCAGTGGTATCTCGACAATCGGACCTGGTGGGAGCGGGTCCGTTCAGGGGTGTACCGCGGCGAGCGCCTCGGCGTGGCGGTCTAACGGCGAACGGAGCAACAACAGGGTCATGCTGACAGTGACGTCCACCGCGATCGAGGCGGTGAAGATTATCACGCCGAGAGCATTCGCGGATTCGCGGGGCACGTTTTCCGAAACCTACAACAGGCAGCGCTTCGTCGATCACGGTATTGCGCTCGAATTCGTCCAGGACAACCAATCGATTTCGGCGGCAGTCGGCACCGTTCGCGGGCTGCATTTCCAGAGCGCGCCGTTTGCGCAGGACAAGCTGGTGCGCGTCGCGAAGGGCCGCATCCTGGACGTCGCAGTCGATTTGCGCCGTTCATCGCCGACCTATGGCCGGTGGGTCGCCGAGGAATTGTCCGCCGAGGACGGCAAGCAGTTGCTGATTCCGATCGGCTTCGCCCACGGCTTCTGCACGCTCGAGCCCGACACGGTGGTAGCCTACAAGGTGACCAACTACTATTCGCCGCCGCATGATCTCGGCATCGCCTGGAACGATCCCGATCTTGCCGTGAGTTGGCCTGTCTCTGCCGATCAGGCAGTGCTGTCGGACAAGGATCTGAAATTGCCAGCTTTCGCATCACTGCCGAACTATTTCGAGTAGCGCGATGCGGATCGTCGTTACTGGCCGTCACGGTCAGGTCGCGCAGGCGCTCCAGGAGCGCGCTGCGGGCACAAATGCCGAGATCATCCTCCTGGCCCGGCCGGAGATTGACCTGACGCGCCCGAGCGAGATCGAAACAGCATTGATCGCACGCAAGCCGGACGCGATCGTCAACGCCGCGGCCTACACGGCCGTTGATCAGGCCGAAAGCGAGCCCGACCTCGCTTATGCGGTCAATGCGGAGGGCGCAGGCGCCGTCGCTCGCGCGGCCGCAAAACTCAGTGTGCCAATTGTGCAGCTATCGACCGACTACGTGTTCGACGGCACCGGCGAGCGACCGTATCGCGAAACCGATACGACCAACCCGCTCAGCGTCTATGGCGCCAGCAAGCTCGCCGGCGAGCACGCCGTGGCGGAAGCAGCTGCTGATTACGCGGTGTTGCGGACCTCCTGGGTATATGGCCCGTTCGGCAAGAATTTCGTCCGCACCATGCTGGCCCTGGCCCGGCAGCGCGATGAGGTGCGGGTGGTCTGCGATCAGGTCGGCTCCCCGACCAGCGCGCTCGATATCGCCGACGGGGTGCTGGGCGTCGTCCGGAATCTGCTGGCGGAGCCAACACGTTCCGATTTGCGCGGCATCTTCCACATGACTGCGGACGGGACCGCCACCTGGGCCGAGTTCGCCGAAGCGATTTTCGCCGCATCACGAGCAGCCGGCGGACCATCCGCGAAAGTGATCCCGATTCCGACCACGGAGTATCCGACCCCCGCCCGGCGGCCGGCGAATTCCAGGCTCGACGGCTCGGCGCTCGCCGCCGCTCACGGCATTCGGCTGCCGCACTGGCGGCAATCGCTGCAGCCGTGTATCGAGCGGCTGCTAGCGCAGGACGCAAACTGACATGATCACCAAAGGTATCATTCTGGCTGGTGGCAGCGGAACAAGGCTGCATCCGATGACGGCCGCGGTATCGAAGCAGTTGATGCCGATCTACGACAAACCGCTGATCTATTATCCGCTGGCCACGCTGATGATGGCCGGCATCCGCGACATCCTGGTGATCTCGACGCCGGCCGATCTGCCGCGATTCCAGCAACTGCTTGGCGACGGCGCCTCGTGGGGCATGTCGTTCAGCTATGCCGAGCAGCCGAAGCCCGAAGGGCTGGCGCAGGCATTCGTCATCGGCGCCGATTTCGTGGCCGGCCAGCCGTCCGCTTTGGTGCTCGGCGACAATTTGTTCTACGGCCACGACCTGATCCCTCTGCTGCAGAATGCTGCGCAGCATCCGGAGGGCGCCACCGTGTTCGCCTATCAGGTCAGCGATCCTGAGCGTTATGGCGTCGTCGAGTTCGATTCCGATCAGGTCGCGCGCTCGATCGAGGAGAAGCCGGCACAGCCGCGCTCGAACTGGGCGGTGACCGGGCTTTATTTCTACGACCAGGACGTCGTCGAGATCGCAGCGAACCTGAAGCCCTCCGCACGCGGCGAGCTCGAGATCACCGACGTCAATCGTGCCTACTTGGAACGCGGCAAGCTGCGGGT
>NZ_QTKI01000254.1:0-6924 GCF_010820945.1 Rhodopseudomonas sp. BR0C11 | reverse complement strand
CGCTCCCTCCGCTTCGGAAGAAATCACCACCGGCACGATCGCTGCGCGCTGGCCGACGCCCGGCGGTACGCCTCCCCGTGCAGCGCAGAGCCCTGCCCCGAACATCCAGCCGGCCCGCGCGACCGCCGCTGATCCCGCGATGACCGCCAAGCCCGCTGCGCTGCCGGCCCCGGCGCCGGCCCCGGTGCGGCAGGCCTGTAGCAATCCGAACGCGCTGGGCATCTCGCGCACCGTCGAGATCGACACCTCAGGCGGCCCGGGTCTCGGCATGTCGCAATATCGCGACTATGACTTCCTGCAGCCCGGCGAAGTCGCCCTGACCTTTGACGACGGCCCGTGGCCGGTAAATACACCCGCGGTGCTGGCAGCGCTGGAGGCGCAATGCGTCAAGGCGGTGTTTTTCCCGATCGGCAAGCATGCGAGCTGGCACCCGGCGATCCTCAAGCAGGTGATCGCCGCCGGCCACACCGTCGGTTCGCACACCTGGTCACACGTCAATCTCGCCAGCAAGCCGTTCGCCGAAGCCAAGAATGAAATCGAGAAGGGCATCAGCGGCGTGGTGCAGTCCGCAGGACAGCCGACCGCGCCGTTCTTCCGCTTCCCGCAACTCCGCCAGACGCCGGAGCTGAAGGCATATCTAGGCGAGCGCAACATCGCGACGTTCTCGATCGACGTCGACTCCGAAGACTTCCGAATTCACAAGCCCGATCAACTGATCAACGGCGTGATGGCCAAGCTCAAGAAGGCCGGCAAAGGCATCCTGCTGATGCACGACTTCCAGAAGTCGACCGCGCAGGCCCTGCCCGAGCTGCTCGCGCAGCTCAAGGCCGGCGGCTACAAGATCGTGTTCATCACCGCCAAGGACCGGGTGACCACGCTACCGGAGTACGACGCTCAGGTCGCGCCGGCGCAACCGACCGCTTCGACCGCAAAGCCGATCGCCAACGTGATCCGCACCGTCGATTAGCAGCGGCTGCTACCAAAATCGTGACTTCGACAGACGGGCGCTTCAAGCGCCCGTTCTTGCGTCTCCGACCTGCTTAACAAACCGTTGAGCTTAACTGGCTGTTAAAGCGACGGGGCTAAGCTTCCGGTAACTCGTACCATTTTGCGCCGCCATGACAACGTTCACACCCTTTCCCGGATACGACGGGCTGATGTCGCTGTCGCGCCGCGAAGGCGTCGACATTCGCCCGACGCTGCTCAGGGTGCTGACCGATCTGTATGTGCAGAGCCCGTCGCACACTGACGAGGAAGAGCGGCAGTTCGTCGAGCTGACATCGCGGCTGATCGATGAGGTCGACGATGCGACCCGCGCGGTGGTACGCGCCCGGCTGTCGATCTATCCGCATACCCCCCGCGCGATCGCGCTGCGGCTGTCGCTATCGCCCTCAACCGATCAGCGCGTGCCTTTAGCCGCACCGATCCCCCCGGCTGATACCGCAGCTCCGGCGCGGCCGGCGCCGCGTATTCCGACCGAAGCCGAACAGCGCGCGTCCAGCCTGTCGATGCAGCCGGAAGACGCTGCGCAGCTGTCGGAGATGTTCTTCTCGGCGAGTTCGCAGGAGCGGACGCAGATCCTGTACAATCTTGCCGAGACGCCGCTGCGTCCGGCGGCGCGGATTCATCTGCCGCGGGCGATGCGGGCGATCGAAGTACTCCACATGGCGGCCTATGTGTCCGACGTCGAGAACTTCACCGCCGAACTCGGTGACGCACTGCTGCTCACGGCCCCGACGGCCGAGCGCGTCGTGTTCGATGAAGGCGGCGAAGCGCTCGCCTGCGCCCTGAAGGCACTGGGGGTCAAAAGCCAGGTGTTCGAGCAGGTACTGATGTTCCTCGACCCGGTCAAAGGCTCGTCAGTCGAGTGGGTGTACCGGCTGTCGCGGCTGTACGATCGCTTGAGCGAACGCGCGGCGCTGATCATGCTGGCGGCTTGGCGCGGTGCCACCGTCGCTTCCACGCGCGCCAAATATCGCGCGGCACTTTACGACGATGAACGGCAGCGCGCCCGCAGCGCAACGCCGCAGGCCCGCCCTGCGGTCCAGCCTGGCGCCATCTGGACGCCACGCACCGGCACGACGCGCGGTTAGCGCGCTTCATTGGAAGTCGTTTAGTTCGTAATACTCGTCATGGCCGGCGGTACCGCGGCCATCCACGGCTTCTCCCAAGACGTGGATGCCAAGGCCGAGCCCGGCATGACCCGGCAGAACAGCTTCGATTATTTCGCCAGATCGAGAAAGTGCCGCCCGGCGCGGTCTTCGGTTTCGACGATCCAGACGTCGGGATCGAACCGGATTTCCTTGGCGAGACGCGCTTCGACGTCGGCTTCGGATTGGGGCGCCTGCGACGCCGGCACGAACACACGTTCGAATGGGCGCTCGTCGTCGTAGGCGGTCTGTGGCGCCGGCACGTACAGCATCGCTTGTCCGTCCAAGGTCGCGACCTTGACGAACACCGCTCCCGCGTCCTCGGCCCCACGCCGGCGCACCGCGCCGAACACGCCCTCGGTCTGGCAGCGCCGCAAGTAAGCCGACACCCAAATCGCACTCTTCAGTCTCATGGGGTGGCTTGTAGAGGATTTTGGGATTGGAGCAAATCGGAAGCGGTGATCGCCCGTCAGAGACGTCGCGGCCTATGTCCCCCAAAATCAAGAGAAGCGACAGCGGTGTCTTTCAGGCAGACGGCCGCTGTCGACTTAGCACTAGTCGATCGGATGGCCGATCATCAACCCAAGCTCGCGGACCACGCGGTCGGAGATCTGCCCCGTGACCGGCAGGTTGCGCGAGCGTTCGAAGCGAGCGATGGCGGCTTGGGTGTCTGAGCCGGCGGTGCCGGTCGGCTTGAGCTGGCCATAGCCATATTGCGTCAGCGCGCGCTGCACCGAAGCGACACGGCGGGACGACGGAGCGGCGGCCTCGCTAGCACCACTCGGGATCGCAGCCGGCGGCCGCGGCGCATTGACCGACGAGGCAGCGCTATGCGGCGCCGTCGCGCGCACCAGATTGCCGAGCGGATCTTCGGCTTCGGCACGGCCGCGCACCGGACGCGCGTCCGGCCGACGCGTGTCGGCAGCCTTCGCCTCGACGGGGCGCACCTCGACCGGCTTCGCCTCCACCGGCTTTGCGGCTTCGACGGGTTTTGACTCAGGCTTGGTTTCGGACGGCTTCAGCTCGGTCACGGTCGGTTCGAGCAGCTTCTGATCGAGCACCTTGGTGTCGGCACGCGCCTCGGCGTCGACCGGGCGCGGACGCGGCAACGTGACGATCGAAACCGACGCCGACGGCGCCGCCTTGCCGAACATCGGCGATGGGTGTTGGCCGGCCTGCATGAAGATCGCATTGGTCACGATCGCGATCACCGCGGCCGAGGCGAACATCGCCGCGACGAAATCCTTCGGGCTCGACAGCATCAGCCGCATCGCAAATCCACGCTCCTCGCTGTCCGCAACGGCTGCCGCCGCACCGCGACGCCGCGGTGCATCGTCCTTTCGCGTCTTAGGCACTCTTCTTCACCTGGTAGTCTGTCGCCGGCGAGTCTGCCGGCATCGCCGGGTTCAACGTCGTCACGTTGCTCGCTGCCGGCAATGCCAACGGCAGCGACACCGTAACGGTGGTACCGCAATCGATCTGGCTCTGCACCTCGATCTCGCCGCCGTGCATCCGCACCAGGCTCTTGACGATCGACAGCCCGAGGCCGGTGCCCTCGTGGCGGCGCTGATAGGTCTTTCCAGCCTGGAAGAACGGATCGCCGAGGCGCTTCAGATCTTCTTCGGCAATGCCGACGCCGGTATCGGTAACGCGCAGCACCAGCCGGGTGCCTTCGACCGCGGCCGAGACGGTGACGGTGCCGCCCCGCTCGGTGAACTTGATCGCATTCGATACCAGGTTGAGCAGGATCTGCTTGAACGCCCGCGGATCGCCGACGACTTCCGGCAGGTTTTCCGGCGCGCGGGTGACGAGATCGATCCCGCTGTCGCGCGCCTTCAGCGCCAGCAGATTGCAGCAGTTGAGCAGTGCGGGGCGCGGTGCGAACGGCTCAGGCACGATCTCGAACGAGCCGGACTCCATCTTCGACATGTCGAGGATGCCGTTGACCACCGACAACAGATGCTGACCGGAATCGTTGATGAGCTGCGCGTATTCCTTGCGCCGCTCCGGGCCGAGCATCAGCACGTCGTCCTGCAGGATCATGTCGGAAAAACCGATGATCGCGTTCAGCGGAGTCCGCAGCTCGTGGCTCATGGTGGCGAGGAAGCGGCTCTTGGCGGCATCGGCGCGATCGGCTTCGGCGCGCGCTTCGTCGAGCGCCTGCTCGTGGATCTTGCGCTCGGTAATGTCGCGCATCACCGCGACGACTTCGGTCTCGCCTGCATTGGCGGCGGTCGTGGCGAGGCTGGGTTCGAGCGGCCGGCAGCGCATCTCGACCCAGACGAATTCAGCGGCCGACGGCCGGCCGCGCTCGTCGCGCGCGACCTCGCGGCGAATGCGGAATTCGACGCTGCCGGCCTCGCGGCCGCGCGCCGCATCGGACATCGCCTTCAAGTAAGCCGGACGATCGGCGACGTGAACGCGATCGAACAGGCCGTGTTCGGCGAGGCGAGCTACCGGCGTGCCAAGCAGGTTCTCGGCCGCCGGCGAAATGAAGCGCACCGCGCCGTTACGATTGTGACGCGAGATGACGTCGCTCATGTTGCGGGCGAGCAGCCGGTACCGCTCTTCCTCGACATTCAGCAGCGCGCCGTTGGTTCGCGCCAGCCACACCGCACCGTAAGCAAGGCCGGAGGCGTACAGCGCAGCCGAGGTGATACCGAACGCAGCGAGCGTCGCGCTCGACGCGGCACCGGCGGTTTGCACCGGCAAAACGCCAAACAACCCGAGCCCGATCAGCACCGCGGCGCCGCCGAGCGCCAGCGACGCCGCGAACATCACGGCGCGACGCGAGGCCGACAGCGCCGCTTCGATCGGGATCACCACCAGCCATACGGCCGCGAAAGATTGAATACCACCGGTCAGTGCGGCGACGCCGATCACCAGCGCAGTCAGCGCCAGCGATGACAGAAAGTGCGCCTGCTCGTAGCGCCCAGTGCGCGACAGGAACCACGCCACCAGAATAGGCGCAATCAGCCACGCAAACGCAGCTGCCTCGAGCGCCGTCGGAGCGCCACGCAAAACCAGATACAGTGGAAAGGCCGCGAAGGCGGCGAGGCTTCCGAGCAGACGCGGCGCAAGGAACGCACGATGCCGTGCAGTCGTCAGCGCGTCATAGCGCGCCGACGGATGCAGCAATGCATCGAGACATTCACCGATGATCCTGGATACTGCCACGCTTCTCGCGCTCGCTGGTCGCCTCGTAACGGGAGGCATTGTGGCGCCTCACGTGTGGTTGGCCGAACCTGTCAGAGCGACATTAAACGAACACTAAGGCGACCGCAGACGATGGCGTTCGGCCGCTTCTCCGCGGGTCGGCGCACCGCATTCAACCCGAATGGTGAACGCATGGTTTCAGCGACCGCCGCGATATGGTTTCGAATTGGTGGACGCAAACAGCGTGCGCGGTGAGAAAGCGTGCAACGTCAATCGAATATTTACGCCGAATCGGCTCGGCGGTGTTTTCAGCCGATTTCACTCGGATTGTAAGTAACCGATCCACTCCGAATTCATTGACCTTCGCTACGACGGAGCTCGATTGCGAGACCAATCGCAACGGGGATTTGGACGACGGGGTCGCGAGATGTTCTTTCTGCTTCGCTTGGCATTTTGGATCGGAGTGGTCCTGGTGTTTCTGCCGCGCGAGTCGACACCGGATTCGGAGAAGCTGCCGCAGATCGGCGCCTCGGAGGCGGTGTCTGCAGCGAGCGCCGCGGTGTCGGACTTCAGTCAATTCTGCAAGCGCCAGCCGGCGGCTTGCGAAGTCGGCGAACAGGCCGCGACGGTGATCGGCCATCGCGCGCAGGAAGGAGCGCGCAAGCTGTATCAGATCATCACCGAGAAGCGCGGCGAACCGACCGGTGCCATCGGCGGCGCCGATGCGCCTGATCCGTCGCTCGCGCCGCGCGACACGCTGACGGCGGAAGATCTGAAAATCGAGTGGAAGCTGCCCGGCGCCGAAACCGCATCGACCGATGCGGTCGCAAAGCCCACTGCCACCAATTAGGGCAATTCACGACCATCGGAGCAGGCGATTCTCGCTTTCGACCGCCTGCGAACCCATATATCTGTCGGTACAGGTTCCATCGCGAGCGAACCGCTACCGACAGATACGGGTCACGATGACGATTGACGAGATCAGGGACAATTTCGCGCTGCTCGACGAGTGGGACGACCGCTATCGGTACGTGATCGAACTCGGCCGCATGCTCGAGCCGATGCCCGAGGAAGAACACTCCTCCGCCAACAAGGTGCAAGGCTGTGCCAGCCAAGTTTGGCTGTCGCGCAAGCTGTCGCATAACGCCAACGGCGAGCCGGTGCTGAGCTATCTCGGCGACAGCGACGCGCACATCGTCCGTGGTCTGATCGCGATCCTGCTGACGCTGGTGTCGGGCCATACGCCGAAGGAGATCCTGGCGACGGAACCGATCGCGGTGTTCGACGAACTGGGTTTTCGCGAGCACCTGACGCCGCAGCGTTCCAACGGCCTGCGCTCGATGATCGAGCGGATCAAGGCCGACGCTCGCGAGACCCTCGCCGCTTCGACCTGACGGACCGCTGGCGGCTGATCCGCCGCCTCACGGCACCACAAACGCGGCATCGTCCGCTAGCCAGCTTCGCAGCCGCGCGGCCTGTGTAGTCCGGGGCGCAAGGCCGTAGTGCCGTGCCAACCGGTCCAGCGCGAGCTGCAGCACCACCTTGGCGGACCGCGACGGCCAGGCGCGTTCGCGCTCGACGTCCTCCAGCCCGCGCAGGAAGCAACAAACGTCGAGCA
>NZ_QTKI01000253.1:0-6928 GCF_010820945.1 Rhodopseudomonas sp. BR0C11 | reverse complement strand
GCGATGCGGAGGCGGATGGACGGTGATGACGCGGTCGCCCAGCCCTGCCAGCAGCCGGCCCATCGCCTTCTGGCTGATCGCGTCGCCGGGATGGAACGCCACGTCCTGGCGCATGTAGCAGAGATACGGCGCCAGCAGCACCAGCCGGTGGCAGCCCTCGCGACGCAGCGCTTCGGCGGCGAACAGGATGGTCACCAGCTTATCGTTGGGCTGGTCGAGCGGCAGATACAGGATCGTGGTCGCGGCCGCCGGGCCGACATTGACGGCGATCTCGCCGTCCGGAAAGCGGTGCTGCGTAATCGGATGCGGCGGCACGCCGAGCCGTGCTGCGAGCCGAATGGCATCGTCCGCAGCCGAGTCCAGATAGCGCAGGGCGACGCTCACGACACCAGATCCACGTCGGCCGGCGTATGGTGATTGATCGCGAAGCCGGACTCCGCCTGCGCGGCGGCCAGCGCCAGATCGAATTCGGCTTGGTCGGACGCATACACCCGATACAGCGGCTCACCCTTTTCGACGCGGTCGCCGATCTTCTTGAACAGATCAATGCCGGCGCCCTTGGCGACCGGCGCGCCGGCGCTGCGAGCGAGGCGATTGATCCGCAGACAGTCGATGCCGTTGACCACGCCATCGGCGGCCGCCAGCACGTCGGCAGCGTAGCTGCCGAGCTCGGATGGACACGGCGACGGCCCCTGCGCGTCGATGATCTGCTGCATCTTCTTCAGCGCCGCTCCGCTGTCGAGCAGCTCCTTGGCGCGGGCATAGCCGGCGCCGCCGCGCAGCTTCGGATCGTATTCGAGCAGATGCGCGGCGAGCCGCAGTGATTTCTCGCGCAAGTCGGCAGGTGCGCCGGGTTCGTTGCCGAGCACCGCCATGACGTCGCGGGCTTCCAGCACCGGGCCGATGCCGCGGCCGATCGGCTGGCGGCCGTCGGTGGTGACCACCTCGACGCCGATGCCGAAATGATCGCCGACGAACTCGAACAGCTTGCGCAGCCGCATCGCCTCGTTGGCGCTGGCGACCTTGGCGGAGGGGCCGACCGGGAAGTCGATCAGCAGCCGGGTCGAGCCGGCGGCGAGCTTCTTCGACATGATCGAGGCGACCATCTGCTCCGGCGTGTCGAGGCTGAGCGGACGTTCGACCGAGATCAGGATGTCGTCAGCGGGCGACAGGTTGACGTGGCCGCCCCACACCAGGCAGCCGCCGCAGGAATGGACCACCTGCTTCATCTGATCGACGTCGAGATCGACCCTTGCCAGCAGTTCCATGGTGTCGGCGGTGCCGGCCGGCGAGGTGATGGCGCGCGATGAGGTCTTCGGAATCATCAGCCCGTGCGCGGCAACGATCGGCACCACGATCATGGTGGTGCGGTTGCCGGGGATGCCGCCGATGCAGTGCTTGTCGACGACGATCGGTGTGTCCCATTTCAGCCGGGTGCCGACCGATGCCATCGCGCCGACCAGCGCCAGCAGCTCGTCGGTCGAGGTGAAGCGCGCGGCGCTGATCAGGAACGCGGCGATCTCCATGTCGGAGTAGCGGAAGTGCGCGAGGTCATCCACGATCGCGGTGATCTCCGCCGCCGACAGCGTGTGGCCCTGGATCTTGGCGCGGACCGCATCGAGGCTGGCGGGCGACCGCGCCGGCGTCACCAACACCGCACTGCCGACCGGCTCGTTGAAGCGGCGGAACGCTGGCTCCGACAAGCCGAGTTCATCGGGGCCGATCATCGCGTCGTCGTCGGTGATCATCAGCGTCGCCAGCAGCACCTTGGAGTTGATGCGCAATTCGACGCGGCTGAAGCCGCGAAACACTTCGGGGCGCAGGGCGCGCGAGCGGCGGGAAAGCACCGCGACGTTTTCGCGGCCGGTATCGAGGCTGATCCGCCGGATGGTCAGCGGCGGGCGGGAGAGATCGGGAGCATTCAAGATAGCGCAACTCCGCGCATCGGCCGGGCGGCCTTCAGGAGCGCGTGGCGAAGCGGCGGGTGCCGGGACACGCGATGGCCGAGGCTAGAAGCTCGGCCCGCGGGTCTATTTGATGCGTGTCAATGTCCTGCGCGGCCTTGGGTCGCGGTTCAAATCCCGGCCGATGCCATGGCGCGGCCCAGGTGCTCGCGCAGCCGCGCCAGCGGCACATCCTGTTCGCGCACCAGGCGAAACCCGAGGTGGATCGGCGGCAGGCCGGCCGAGCAGCCGCCGGCTTTGGCGTCGCGAATGAAATCGGAGACGTAGGCGCGGTGCAGCCCCTCGGCGATCCGCACGCCGCAATTGGCGGTCTGCGCCTGCGGCCGGCCGGCGGCGTCGATGGCGGTGCGGTCGAAGCAGGTGGTGGTCCATTCCCAGACGTTGCCGGACAGATCGAGCAGTCCGCGCTCGTTGGCGCCGAAGCCGCCAAAGCTGCGTAAGCTGGCCGACAGATCATCACGATCGGATTCGCGCTCATAGCGTGCGATCCATCGCACCGACGGATCGTCGCTGTCCGAGGCCAGCCCGTCATCCTTGAACTTGCTGCCGGCCGCAAACGCCCATTCGGCGTCGGTCGGCAGCCGGTAGTGTGCGCCGGTCTTGCGCGACAGCCAGTCGGCGTAGCCGGTGGCGTCCTGCCAGGACACCTGCACGGCGGGCCTGTCGGCGCGAACCGCGGTGTTGGCCGGCATCGGATGGCAGGCGCCATCGTCGACGCAGAGTTGATAGTCCGCTGCACTGACCTGATGCAGCATGATCGACAGCGGACGATCGAACTGCAGCTTGGTCCGCGGCGCCTCGATCTGCCGGCCGTCGCGGGTGAATTCGCCGGGCAGCCGGTAGTTCATCGCGCCCGGCGCGATCTCGACCATCGCCTGCTGGCCGTCGAGCGCCGCGTCGCCGTGGCCGATCACCAGCGGCGTCACCGCCAAAGGCGTGGCGAAGCCGGCGAGGGCAGCGAGGGCGATCTTGGCTTTGAAGGCGAGCAGCATGGCAGCAACCAAGTCATCTGTCCGTCATTGCGAGGAGCGAAAGCGACGAAGCAATCCAGCTCGAACGCTGGACTGGATTGCTTCGCTTCGCTCGCAATGACGGGTGGGACGAGAGGGATCCGCGCGGACGCGGGTCCTGGTGGCGGAGGTGATTAGTTCGTCGGACCGCCCGGGATCGGGCCGGGTGCGCTGACCTGCTTCATCAGGTCGTCGTTCCACTTGCCGTCGACCTTGAAGTGCGCGGTGGCGCCGAGCTCGATCGCTTCGATCAGGTTGTGGTTGAGGTAGGCGTAAACGCCCGGCTGCTTGAAGGTGTAGAGCGCAGCACCGGCCGAACCGCCGCGAATGAACCAGGTTTCCAGGTTGGTCTCCGGCGGATTGGCGAACTTGCCGGTCTCCCAGACGTAGTCGCCGTGACCGCCGATCAGGTGCGGGCGGGTGTCGCGGTTGGCCTGCGAATGCACGATCAGCACGGTCTCGCCGACCTTGGCGGGCATCGCGTTCTTGCCGGTCAGCGCTCCGACCTTGCCGTTGAACACCACATGGGTCGGGATCAGCTTGCGCATCACCTCGGCGGTGTCGACGTAGGATTCGGCCGGCGACGCATAGGCCTTGTATTTGCCGTTCTGATCCTTCGGCACGTACATGTCCTGCTCGCCGATGTAATAGACCCGGTCGTAGCGCAGCGGCTTGCCGTTCCGATCCTTCAGGCCGTCACGCGGCAGCACCATGATGGCGCCGTTCATGCCGGAAACGACGTGCCACGGGATCATGTTGCCGCCCGGAGCGCAGTGATACACGAATACGCCCGAGCGATCGGCCTTGAAGCGCAGCACCACCTGTTCGCCGGGATTGATCAGCGTCAGCGCACCGCCGCCGAGTGCGCCGGTCGAGGCGTGAAAGTCGATGTTGTGCGGCATGGTGTTGCTGGCGGGATTGACCAGCGTCAGTTCGACATAGTCGCCCTCATGCACCACCATCAACGGTCCGGGCATCGAACCGTTGAAGGTCATCGCCTGGAATTTGGTGCCGTCTTCGTCAATCACCACTTCCTTTTCCTGCACCACCATCTTGAATTCGACGACCTTGGGGCCATCCTTGGTGGCTTGCTGATGCGCGTGCACGAACGGCGGTGCGACCAGTTCGACCTTCTGGCGCGGCAGCTTGGAGACATCGTCTTCGGCGGCGGCTGCTGCCACGGTCGGCGCGCTGAGTAACAGTGCGGTGACGGCGGCGCTCAGCAGAGTATCTCGGCGGGTCATCATGGTAGAGGTCCTTGCGGCTGGATTGAAACTCGGCTGGCGCAACCATGCTCCTGCCGCGCCACCGCTGTTTGTCCCAGCACAAGCTCGCAGATGAATACCTTTCAACTACGGGATCGCCCGCATCCGTCATTCGTCGGATGTGACAACTACGAGGTGTAGGAACCCTCCGAAACGTTGTCGCGCGACAAAGAACGCTGCCGCCCCGGGCCTCAGCATGGCGGGTCAACGGAGACGACAATGTCGATTGACCGCACCCTCGTAGTCGAAGACGTGATGCGCCGATGGCCGGCGACGATCCGGGTGTTCCTGGATTTCAAGCTCGCCTGCGTCGGCTGCCCGATCGCGACGTTTCACACGATCGAGGATTCCTGCCACGAGCATGGCATCGCCGAGGCGCCGTTTCTCGCGGCGCTGCGTGAGGCGGTGGCGCAGTCTCAGGAGGTCTTGTCGTCGGGCGCCTGATCGGCCAGCACCACGAGCTGATGCGGCTCGCGCAGCACGATCTTCTGCCGGCCGCTTTCGATCAGGCCCTTCTGCTCCCAGCCCGACAACAGCCGGCTGACGGTGTGCAGCGTGGTGCCAGTCATCTGCGCGATGTCCTGCCGGCTGATCGGGAAGTCGATCTGCACCCCGTTTTCGACCTTGCGGCCGCTCTGCTTGGCGAGCCGCAGCAGCGCATGGGCGACGCGCTGCTCGACCTGCTGGGTCGACATCTCCACCACCCGGGAATGCGTCTCCTGCAGCCGGCCGCCGACGGTGCGCAGCGTGTTGGTGGCGAGCGCCGGATACTGCTCGACCAGCCGCGGCCAGGCCGCAGTCGGCCAGGCCAGCACGATCGAATCGTCGACCGCGGTGGCGGTCGCCGGATAGCGGTTCAGCCCGATCGCCATCGCCACGCCGAGCGTCTCGCCGGGTGCCACATAACGCACCACGATCTGCTCGCCGGCCGGCGTCACCTTGCTGGCGCGGACGTGGCCGTGCAGCAGCACGAAGAACGAGTGGGCGTCCTCGCCCTGCTCGAACACGTGGCCGTTCTTGGGAACCCGGATCGACCGCGCCTCCAGCAGCACGGCGTCGAGCTCCGCCGGGCTCAGCCCCGCAAACAGCGGCAGTTTCGCAACCAGGGAAGTGTCGATCGTCGCCATCGAGGCTCTCGCGCCAGGGTTCGGTCCGCGCCAGCTAAATCGCGATTGCCGGCGGGGGGCAAGGGGGAAGCCCAGGGAGAGATCTATGCGACAAGCGGAATATCGGTCAGCGGAAAGTCGTTTCCCTTGCACAGCAGGGGGGCATTCAAAGCTTTGGCCAGCGCATAGGCGAAGCAATCTCCGTAGTTGAGAGCTGCTTTGTGGCCGGTCCCTTTCCCGAACCGCACATGCGCCGAACGCGCGTATCCGGCCTGCTCGGTGGTCACGGGCTCGATCCGGATGCGGGCCGCTGCGATGAAGTCATCAAGCCATCGTTCGGCTTTGGCCGGCTGAATGTCCTTTAGTCCACGAAGAACGATCGCGGCCTCCAGCAAATTGCCCGAGGATAGAACCGGTTGGTCGTCGGCGGCGATGAGCCGCGCAAACTGGGCTGCCTCTGGTTCCTCGCGAAAGATCGCAATGATCGCCGACGTGTCGATGACGATCACGTGGGCAATCCGTTCTCATCGTAGCCGAGAATCTCGTCTGGAGTTCTCCCGGTGTCAGGCAATGCGGCGTACCGGCCTCCGATTTTCAGCAGTCGTTGCGCGATCTGGTCGGTTTGGCGGCGACGATGCTCGCGTGCGAGCTGTTCGCGCAGCGCATTGGTCACCGCCGCAGTGAGGCTCTCCCCGGTCATGCGGGCCAGCTCTGTCGCTAACTGATGAGCTTCGTCGTTCTTGATGTTGAGATGCATGCGATCTCCGAATGGTAGAAAACTAGCATTTGTCTACCGCGCCCTGTAATCTGGTCTCGCGGGAGGCGCTTGACAAGGGGGGGGTGTCCAGGGGACAATATTCCTAATGCCGTATCCCGCGTCGAAAGGCGTTCCGCGACGGTTCTCTCCGGCGATCCGCGAGGACGGTCGCGGCCACTGATACCAAGGTCGCGCCTTTCGGCGCTCCGCCGCCCTCGGCCTGGTTGCCGCCGGGAGGTCCCCAGACCCGGTCACTCACGCAATCATTTGCGGGTAACGCTTCCGCATGCCCGAAGCGGAGCTTCGCGTGCGACGTCAGATCAGCTCACACCGCCGCAGGCATGTGGGCGAATACCACTTCGATCAGCGTGCCGGATTGCGGCGCGCTCTTGATGTGGAAGGTGGCGCGGTTGGCTTCGACCAGCGCCTTGGTCAGCGACAGGCTGACGCCGGCGGCCTCGGTGCGGTCGCTTGGCGTGCGGAACGGCTGCAGTGCGGCGGCGAGTTCGTCGTCGTTGAGACGGCTGCCGGTGTCGCGGACGCGCAGCACTACCTCGCCGGCATCGCTGAGCGCGGTCGAGACGATCACCTGTCCGCCGGCATTGGCCAGATGGATCGACGTACTGATCAGGTTCATGACGATCTGGCGCAGCGCCTGTGCGTCGGCCACTACGGTCGGCAGCGAATGCGCCAGCGAGGTCCGGATGATGATGCGCTCGCGGTTGGCGCGCGGCTGCATCACCGCGACGCTCTGTTCGACCAGCTCATTGAGGTTGATGCTGGCGAAGGCGAGATCGAGCTTGCCGGTCTCGATCCGCGACAGATC
>NZ_QTKI01000252.1:0-6979 GCF_010820945.1 Rhodopseudomonas sp. BR0C11 | reverse complement strand
CCTGGCCCGTGCGGCCGCGCCCGCCGCGGCCCAGGCGCCGCCCAAGCCGCCGACCACCACGGCGCCGTCGGCGACCGAATGTTCGCCGCATGCGACCGTCAATCCGCCCGGCACGAACGCTCCAGGTGCCACCACCGGCCAGACCCAGCAGCCGCTCGGCGACAAGCTCGCTAAGACCGATGGCGTGCTGTGCCCGCCAACCGGCGTCGACCCGGAAATCCGGGCACCGACCCCGGACGTCGGCAGAACCCCGGTGATTCCGCCGCCGGGCAGCCCGGGCGGCGATCCGACGGTCCGTCCGAAATAGCCGTATCGGCAAGTTTTCCCGCCCTGTCCGGCATTGCTTGACAGGGCAACCCACGCCTCCTTATATGCCGCGCGTTCGCATCGCCTTCACTCGCAAGGCCGACGGCGAACCACCGTGGCGGGGTAGCTCAGCTGGTTAGAGCACGGGAATCATAATCCTGGGGTCGGGGGTTCAAGTCCCTCTCCCGCTACCACATTCTCCTGACATCGCTGGAACGCGCGATTCGAGACGGACAACACCGTCCTCGCGGATTTGGCCTGCTGATCGCGGACGATGAGCTTGTCGCGCAGACGCCCTCTCGACCGTGGTCCGCGACTTCGGAATCCAGATCAGCGCTCCAGATCAGTGTCTTTTCGCGTCTCGCCTTACCCGGCAAGGCTTTTGATGTAAGCCCTCCATCCGCCGAATGCCGAGATGTCGGTTGCGCCTTTCAGGCCTTCGGCTTCAACGATGAAGCCCTTCGGCGTGGTGCCATCAGACAGGCGCGTGGTGCCGATGCCGAGCGGGGCCGGGATGCCGGCGACGAAGCTGCCGAAGCCTTCGGCGGAGATCGCCCAGACCTCTGTGGCGATTGGGACGCCTTCGCCGGCCGAGACGCGCAGCAGGCCGGGCCGGAACGGCGGACCGCCTTGGAGTGCGAACAGCTTGTAGTCGGGCGCGGTCGGCACCGCGCGCAGGAAACGCGCGCCGCGGCTGGTGAGCTCGTGATTGAGCGGCATGCCGGAAAGATGCGCGCCGACCACGACCAGCTCGATCTCGTTTGCAGCTGCAGATGTCGAAGTGTCCGTTGGGGCAGGCACTTTGGTGCTGCTGGCGCCCAAGGATACCTCGCTGGCAGCATGAAGGCGTTGGCCGAGCGCGGCGAGCAGGTCGTCGCGGCCGGATGATGCAATCAGCGTGACGCCGGACGGAAAACCATCGGCGCGGAAGCGGCTCGGCACGGCCAGCGCGCAGAGGTCGAGCAGATTGACGAAATTGGTGTAGGTGCCGAGCTCGCTGTTGGGGCCGATCGGATCGGCTTCCAAATCTGCGATCGTGCGCGGACGCGGATAGGTCGGCACCATCAGCACGTCGACGCTGCTCCAGATCGCATCCGCGGCGCGGCGCAGCTCGGCCAGCCGGTACAGGCCGCCAAACGCATCGGCGGCACTGAACGCCGTCGCAGATTCGATGATCTTCCGCGTCACCGGATGCAGCAGCTCCGGCGTCGTCTCGATCACCTGCCGTATCGCTTGATAGCGCTCTGCGACCCACGGGCCGCTGTAGAGCAGGCTGGCGACTTCGAACAACGGCGACATATCAACTGCACGAGCGGGTGCAGACACCACTGTCGCAAGGTCCGTCACCGCAAGATCGAACGCGCGTTCGGACTGCAGATCGCCGGCGAATTTGCGGCTGGCCGTGTCCGGCACACCGACGCGCAGACCGGGCGGCACAGCCGCAGGCTTAGCAGCTGCACCGGGATGCGGCCGCGACCAGGGATCGGCGCGGTCGAACGTCGCCATGACCCGATAGATCGCGTGGGCGTCGTCGACCGTGCCGGCGAACACCGAGATCGTATCCAGTGTCCGGCACGCCGGCACCATGCCGCGCGACGACACGCTGCCGAGTGGTGGCTTCAGCCCGACGATGTTGTTGAGCGCAGCCGGGACCCGGCCGGAGCCTGCGGTGTCGGTGCCGAGCGCGAACGTGACTAGGCCATGCGACACTGCGACCGCCGAGCCGCTGCTCGATCCGCCGGGCACGTAGCGCGGATCGATCGCGTTGCGCGGCACCGGATAGGGCGTGCGGACGCCGACCAGCCCGGTCGCGAACTGATCGAGGTTGGTCTTGCCGATCAAAATTGCGCCGGCATCGAGCAGACACTGAACCGCAAACGCGGTTTGGTTCGGCGTGTAGGCGAAGCCGGGGCAGGCGGCCGTGGTCGGAAGGCCCCCGACGTCGATGTTGTCCTTCACCGCAAACGGCACGCCCCACAGCGGCTTGGTATCCGGATCGAACGATCCGAGCGCGGCGGCGTCGGCGAGAACATCATGCTCCGGCCGCAGCGTGATGAAGATGCCGTGATCGGCCACGGCTTCGATTCGGCGATACGTCGCAGCGATGATCTCGGCCGGAGAGGCGCCGGCCGCATAAGCGGCGTGCAGCGTCGCGATCGTCGGGAAGGAGGCGAGTGCAGCCGACATCACACTTCCTCCAGCGCGCAGATCAGGTCGCCGGCGCGCAGCGTCTGGCCCGGCTTGGCGTTGAGCGCCCTGACGATGCCGCGCGCGGTCGCCGGAATTGCGATCTCCATCTTCATCGACTCGATCACTGCCAGCGTCTGTCCGATCTCGACGTGCTCGCCCGGCTCGACGGTCAGCTTCCAGACGTTGCCCGGCGCTTCGGTGAACTGGCCGACACAGCCGTCCGGCACATCGCCGCCGGAGCCGAGCGCGGCCGCGGTGTCGTCCTCCACCACCTCGTCGAGCTTGGCGTCTCGCCAGCGTTGGCGTTCGGCCTCGAACGCGGATTGCTGGCGGGTCTTGAACGCCGTGATGCCTTCGGCTTCGCGCGTCAGAAACGCCTTGTAGTCGGCGTAGGAGAACGTCGTCTCTTCGATCTTGAGCGGATAGCCGCCGTGCGGAAACGCGGCCCGGGCGTCGAGCAGTTGTTCCGGCGTCACCGGGAAGAACCGGATCTGGTCGAAGAACCGCAGCAGCCAGGGATGGCCGGGTTTGAACACCTCGGTGCTGCGCCAGGTGTTCCAGACCTGGATGGTGCGGCCGAACAGCTGATAACCGCCGGGGCCTTCCATGCCGTAGATACACATATAGGCACCGCCGATGCCGACGGCGTTTTCGGGCGTCCAGGTGCGGGCCGGATTGTACTTGGTGGTGACCAGGCGATGCCGCGGATCGACCGGGGTGGCGACCGGCGCGCCGAGATAGACGTCACCGAGGCCGAGCACTAGATAGTTGGCGTCGAACACGATGCGCTTGACGTCGTCCTCGCTGGCGAGGCCGTTGATGCGGCGGATGAACTCGATGTTGGACGGGCACCATGGTGCATCCGGCCGCACCAGCTCTTGATACTTGCGCATCGCCAGCACCGCCTGCGGATCGTTCCACGACAGCGGCAAATGAATGATGCGGCTCGGTACCGCCATCGCTTCGACCGAGGGCAGTTCGCGCTCGATCCTCGCCAGCGCGTCGAGCAGCTTGCGGCGCGACATCACCGCGCTGTCGTAGTGAATCTGCAGCGAGCGGATCCCCGGGGTTAGATCGATCAGGCCGGGCAGCTTCGCTTTCTCCACCGCCTCGGCGAGCACATGCACCCGCAGCCGCAGCGCGATGTCGAGCTCCATCGGGCCATATTCGACAAGCAGATTGTCATCGCCGGCGCGGCGATACACCACCGGGATCTCGCCATCGTCATGGCGGCCGACGATTGCCGAACCGAGCTCAGCCGGCGCGACCACGACCGTTGGTCCCGCGACCGGATCATCGGCGCGCGTCACCGGCACGAAGCGAAGCTTGTCGCCGGGCTTGAGCTGACCGACCTTCCACAATTCGTCGCGCGCCACCACGGCCGGGCAGACGAAGCCGCCGAGGCTCGGGCCGTCGGGGCCGAGGATGATCGGCATGTCGCCGGTGAAGTCGATCGCGCCGACCGCGTAAGCATTGTCGTGGATGTTGGAGGGATGCAGCCCGGCTTCGCCGCCGTCGGCGCGGGCCCATTGCGGCTTCGGTCCGATCAGCCGCACGCCGGTTCGGGCGCTGTTGAAATGCACTTCGTAGTCCGAGGAGAACAGCGTCGCGATGTCGTCGTCCCGGAAGAAGTCGGGAGCGCCGTGCGGGCCGTAGATCACGCCGATCTGCCATTCTCGTGTCAGAGCTGGCCTTTCATCGTCGGTGAGCGCACGCGGCTCCGCGACCGGCGCGACCGAGCCGAAATGCAGCACGTCGCCGGCCTTCAGCGCGCCGGTGGCATGGCCGCCGAACGCGCCGAGCGTGAACACGGCGCGGGAGCCGAACACTTCAGGCGCATCGAAGCCGCCGCGGATGGCGAGATAGCAACGCTGACCGGCGCCCTCGATCCTGCCGATCGCCAGCACCTGTCCGGCGCGCACCGCGATCGGTGCATCATTGCCAACTGCAACGCCGTCGAGCTTCGCCGCCATCACGGCGCCGCACAGCGCCACAACGGCATCGGCGTTGAAGCGCAGCGTCGGGCCGCTGACGGTGAGCTCGAACGCCGCGGTGGTTTCCGGATTGCCGACGATGCGGTTGGCGAGGCGGAACGAGCGCTCGTCCATCGGTCCGCTCGGCGGCACGCCGACGTGCCACAGATGCAGCCGGCCCGGCAGCTCTTGCAGGCCGGATTGTGCGCCCGGCGCCACCACGTCGATGGTGGGGGCCGCGAAGCTGAAATCGGCCAGCACCTTGGTGGCGACCTTGCCGCTGCGGAACAGATCGGACGCAGCGATCGCGCGTAAGTAATCGAGATTGGTCTCGATCCCGGCCACGGTGGTCGCGGTGAGCGCGCCGATCATCTTGTCGATCGCGGCGTCGCGGTCCTCCGCATGGACGATTAGCTTCGCCAGCATCGGATCGTAGAACGGCGTCACCTCGTCGCCGGTTTCGATCCAGCCATCGATACGCGCGTCATCCGGAAACGCCACTTGGGTCAGCCGGCCGGCGGAGGGCCGGAAACCGGCGCCGGGATTTTCCGCGTAGAGCCGCACTTCGATCGCCGCGCCTTGCGGCGGATGCGGCGTGTAGGTCGCAAGCGGGCTGTCGCCGGCAGCCTGGCGCACCATCCATTCGACCAGATCGACCCCGAACACCGCTTCGGTGACCGGATGCTCGACCTGCAGGCGAGTGTTGACTTCGAGGAAGTAGAATTCGTTGCGGGCAACGTCGTAGATAAACTCGACGGTGCCGGCGGATTCGTAGGCGACGCTCTGGCCGAGCGCGACCGCGGCCTGATGCAGCCGCGCACGCATCTCGTCCGAGATGCCGGGCGCCGGCGTTTCCTCGACCACTTTCTGGTTGCGCCGTTGCAGCGAACAGTCGCGCTCGCCGAGTGCAATCACGTTGCCTTGGCCGTCGCCGAAGATCTGCACTTCGATATGCCGGGCGTCGGCGACGAAACGCTCCAGATACACCCGCGCGTCCCCGAAGCTGGCGCGTGCGGTGCGCTGCACAGTGGCGAAGCGCTCGCGCAGCGTCGCCTCGTCGTGGCAGAGCTGCATGCCGATGCCGCCGCCGCCCGCCGTGCTCTTGAGCATCAGCGGAAAGCCGATCCTGCCTGCGGCCTCGAGTGCTTCGTCGATGCTGTCGATCAGCCCGGTGCCGGGCAGCAGCGGAACGTTGCTGGCTTGCGCCAGTTCGCGGGCGCGATGCTTCAGGCCGAACGCCTCGAGATGTTCGGGACGCGGACCGATGAAGGCGATGCCGTGCTGCTTCAGCCGCTCGGCAAAGCCGCGGTTCTCCGACAGGAAGCCGTAGCCGGGATGCACCGCCTGCGCGCCGGTTAAGAGGCAGGCGTTGATCACGGCGTCGACGTTGAGATAGCTGTCGCTGGCGGCGTCGCCGCCGACCCGAACCGCTTCGTCGGCCTCGCGCACCGGACGGGTGAACCGGTCGGCGTCCGAATAGATCGCGACCGATGCGATCCCCATCCGACGCAAGGTGCGGCCGATCCGCCCGGCGATCTCGCCGCGGTTGGCAATCAGAACTTTGCTGAACATGATCAGTCCTCGCCTGCCTCGTAGATCACCACCTGAATCGGCGTCGGGAAGAAGCCGTTGCAGGGATTGTTGACCTGCGGACAGTTCGAGATCAGGCACAGCACGTCCATCTCGGCGACCATCTCGACGTAGTCGCCGGGCTTGGAGACGCCGTCGACCACGGTGAAATTGCCGTCGGGATCGAGCGGCACGTTCATGAAGAAGTTCAGGTTCGGCACGATGTCGCGCTTCGACAGGCCATGCTTGGCAGCCTCCAGCACGAAGTTCTCGCGGCAGGCGTGCAGATACTTGGTCTGATGTCCGAACCGCACGGTATTGCTCTCGCAGGAGCAGGCGCCGGCTGAGGTGTCGTGCAGGCCGCAGCTGTCGGCGACCATGCGCAGCATGGTGCGGCCCTCGGTGGACATGATCCGCGTGCCGGTGGTGACGTAGGCCGAGCCCTGGGCGCGTAGTGTGTCCTGGCCGCTGTAGCGCTCGCCATGATCGTCGGCGGCGTAGAACAGAGTGTCGACCGCCTGCTGGCCGTGGCTGTCGACGATGCGCAGCGTCTGGCCCTTACGGATGATCGCCGACCACGGCACGCGCGCCGGAATCTCGGTATCGAGCACGATGCGGGCGGAAGCGGGAATCGCGGTCATGCTCAGGCCCTCCCTGCGGCGCCAGCGAGATAGAAGGCGTTGTTTTCGAACGCACGCTTGGCTTCGAGCGACACGGTGCGGCACAGATCGTCGGAAGCGGGCTGAGGTGCCTGATAGCGAATGAGATCGATGTCGCCCGGGGCGTAACTTGGCGATGGATCGAGCGGGTGTGGACAGTTCGACACCGCGATCAGCAGGTCGAGTTCGGCACGCAGGTCGACGAAGTCGCCCTTGTGGCGACGCTCGCCGTGCCATTCGAACCGGCCCAGCGAGTCGACCGCGACCGGTGCGAAGAATCCG
>NZ_QTKI01000251.1:0-7004 GCF_010820945.1 Rhodopseudomonas sp. BR0C11 | reverse complement strand
CCCTCGCGCAGGCGGTCTTGGCAGGGGTGTGCGTGGGCGACGTCGAACAGCCGCCGCACCTGACCGGAACTGGTCAGCGCCAGCGCAGCGACGCGTCCTTCCGCCATCTCCTCGACAGCGGTGACGACGGTCTGTTCAGCCGCGCGCGCGTCGTAGGCATAAGGCAGCACCGCATCGACGATCGCACCTTGCGCCGTGATGGCATCGAGCAGCGCGGCGTGGTCACGTTCGGGATAGAGCTGAACGCCGATCCGGCGGCCCGCGAGATCATAACGTTTCAGCGTGGCGGCGACGCCCTCGGAGGTCGGCGCTTCGGCAGTCACCTGCGGCTCCAGCCCGATCTCGCGCAGGGCGCGGCCCGGCTTCGGTCCCCGGATGAAGGTTCGCGTCCGGCCCACGGCCGCGGCGAAAGGCTGCTCGCGGCCGGTCGCGCGGGCGAGCTTGGTCAGGCGCCGCAGCCCTTCGCCGGTCAGCAGCACCAGATCGTCGAACGGCGCGGTGATCAGCCGGTCGATCCAGGCCGAGACCGGGGCCGGGTCGGGCGCATCGCGGATTTCGAACATCGGGCACTGCAGGACGTCGGCGCCCTGTTCGGCCAGCAGCCGGGCGAACTGAGCCTCCTCGCGGTTCTCCAGGATCAGGATACGGGTGCCTTGGAGCCGCTCGGCCATGCAGTCTCGCCATTCGCCCATTGTCGGGGCATCTTGCGCCGGTCTCCGGGATTGGCGCAAGCGACGCGGCGATGCTACAGCAGGGCACCGCAACGAGTTCCAGCGCCGCCGGCGCTGCCGCCCAGATCGCCATGCCCCATCATCAGTATGTCCTGACTCTGTCGTGCCCGGATCGTGCCGGGATCGTCTCCGCGGTGAGCACGTTTCTGTTCGAGAACGGGCAGAACATTCTCGACGCGCAGCAATACAACGATACCGAGAGCGGCCACTTCTTCATGCGGGTTGTGTTCAACGCCGCCGAGAAGGTGATTCCGCTGGCGTCGCTGCGGACCGGCTTCGGCGTGATCGCTGCCAAGTTCACGATGGGCTGGCACATGCGGGACCGCGAGACCCGGCGCAAGGTGATGCTGCTGGTGTCGCAGTCCGACCACTGTCTGGCGGACATTCTGTATCGCTGGCGGGTCGGCGACCTGCACATGATCCCGACCGCGATCGTCTCCAACCACCCGCGCGAGACCTTCAGCGGGTTCGATTTCGGCGACATCCCATTCTACCACTTCCCGGTGAACAAGGAGACGCGGCGACAGCAGGAGGCGGCGATCACCGCGCTGATCGCCCAGACCCACACCGATCTGGTGGTGCTGGCGCGCTATATGCAAATCCTGTCGGACGAGATGTCGGCGCGGCTCGCCGGCCGCTGCATCAACATCCACCACTCGTTCCTGCCGGGCTTCAAAGGTGCGAAGCCGTACCACCAGGCGTTCGACCGCGGCGTCAAGCTGATCGGCGCCACCGCGCATTACGTCACCAGCGCGCTCGACGAAGGCCCGATCATCGATCAGGACGTCGAACGCATCAGCCATCGCGACACCCCGGCCGATCTGGTGCGCAAGGGCCGCGATATCGAGCGCCGGGTGCTGTCCCGGGCGCTGCACTATCACCTCGACGACCGGGTGATCCTCAACGGTCGCAAGACGGTGGTGTTCACCGACTGAGGCTATTTCACCGGTAGCGTTGCCGCGAGCTCGCGGACGATGTTGCCCGGCAGCACGAGGCCGGCGAGCTGCCAGCCCGAGCCGGCGAAGTGCAGCCGGATTTCGCTGTAGCTGTCGGCATCGGTGGTGTCGCTGATCCGCACCGCGAACTCGACCGGCTCGACGAAGCGGAACCGGCCGAGCGTCGCCAGCACGTTCTTGGTGTCGATGGTGCCGAGCCGAGGCAGACCGGCGATCGGCGGCAGGTCCTGAACGCCTTCGAGCTTTCCGGTCTTCAGCAGCTGCGTCAGATGGTCCGGCGTCAGCATCTTGGCGATCATTGCGTCGGCGATGCCAAGGCCGGCGGCGCGCACCAGCATGCGCTCGGAGGGACGGATCTCGCGGGTCTGACCGATCCGTTCGAGATAGGCCGCGACGATCTGGTCGACCAACGACTGCGTCAGCGATTTGAAGTCGGTGCGGGCGATCACGCCAGCGCCGTCGCCGCTGCGCACCGCGTCGGCAAGGCCGCCAAGCGAGACGACTGCGGAGCCGACATAGACGATGACCAGGATGATGAGCGCGGCGAGGCCGCCGAAGAACCAGCGCATGATGGTCCAAAACTCCGAGAGACGCGGGAGTTGAGGACGACCGCTGGCGTTCGTCCTATCGGGCCGGCGCGCCCGCAGGCGGCTGTCCGGCTTCGGCGGCCTTTGCCGCTTCGAGCTTCTCCCGCTCGGCCGCCGGCATTTTCCGGAGCCGTTCCTGCTCCTTCATATAGGCGTCGTACCTGGCGGTACCAGGGCGCGGCGGGGCGTCCGCCGGCAATCCGCCGGCCCACTGCGGCACATAGTCCGCCATCCCGGTGGTGAGCGCGCTGTTGATCGAGCCGCAGCCCGTCAGCGCGCCCAGCATCACCACGACGCACGCTCCGCGCAGCCCCCGAACCAACCCAACTCGCATCGAACCATCTCGCTTCGTCGTCACCGGCAGAAGGCGCCGGCGCAACTGTCTACCGCGTTCCGACGAACGTTCCAAACCCGCACCGCTATTGGATAACAGCATACCTGATATCGCACCATCATTTCAGTTTCCGTGGCAATGATATGGCCAAGCCTGCGGCGGAACCGTGGACGTCGGATCGTCGGCAATCTCGCTATCGTCGGCCGGTGGGACATCATCCGGCGCCTCGACGCTCCGCCCGCCGACCATCGCGCGCTTGGTGAGACAGTGCCACGCTGCGTCGGCTAAGGTGGGATGGGCCATAAGCCTCGACAAAGAGGCAAGGGAAAAGGAAACACTCATGCGGATGGGCAGACGAACGCTGTTGCAGGCAGCCTGCATCGCTCTGGCAGGCGCCGCGCTGATCGCGGTGGCGCACGCCGAGGACATCGTGAAGATCGGCCTGATCGTGCCGATGACCAGCGGCCAAGCGTCGACAGGCAAGCAGATCGACAACGCCATCAAGCTTTACATCAAGCAGAACGGTGACACCGTCGCCGGCAAGAAAATCGAAGTGATCCTGAAGGACGACGCTGCGGTGCCGGACAACACCAAGCGGCTCGCGCAGGAACTGATCGTCAACGACAAGGTCAACGTGATCGCCGGCTTCGGCATCACCCCCGCCGCTTTGGCCGCGGCGCCACTCGCCACCCAGGCGAAGGTGCCCGAAGTGGTGATGGCGGCCGGCACCTCGATCATCACCGAGCGTTCGCCCTACATCGTCCGCACCTCGTTCACGCTGCCGCAGTCCTCGACTGTGATCGGCGACTGGGCGGTGAAGAACGGCATCAAGAAGGTGGTGACGCTGACGTCCGACTACGCGCCCGGCAACGACGCGCTGGCTGCGTTCAAGGAGCGCTTCACCGCCGGCGGCGGCCAGATCGTCGAAGAGGTCAAGGTGCCGCTCGCCAATCCGGACTTCGCGCCGTTCCTGCAGCGCGCCAAGGACTCAAAGCCGGATGCGATGTTCGTGTTCGTGCCAGCCGGGCAGGGCGGCAACTTCATGAAGCAGTTCGCCGAGCGCGGCCTCGACAAGTCGGGCATCAAGGTGATCGGCCCCGGCGACGTGATGGATGACGACCTGTTGAACAGCATGGGCGATGCCGCGATCGGCGTGGTCACCGCGCATATCTACTCGGCGGCGCATCCGTCGGAGAAGAACAAGGCGTTCGTCGCGGCTTACAAGAAGGAATTCGGGCAGCGGCCGGGCTTCATGGCGGTCGGCGGCTACGACGGCATCCACTTGATTTACGAAGCGCTGAAGAAGACCGGCGGCAAGGCCGACGGCGACTCGCTGATCGCCGCGATGAAGGGCATGGCCTGGGAGAGCCCGCGCGGCCCGATCTCGATCGATCCCGACACCCGCGACATCGTCCAGAACGTCTACATCCGCAAGGTCGAGAAGGTCGACGGCGAGCTCTACAACGTCGAGTTCGACAAGGTCGACGCGGTCAAGGACCCGGGCAAGACGAAGAAGTAGTCGCGGTGCGACGAGCCGTCGTCAGGGCCGAGACAAGCCGGGTATGACGGGGAACATCCACGCGTCATTCCGGGGCGCGCGAAGCGCGAACCCGGAATCTCGATCGGTCAACAACCTCTGGATTCCGGGTTCGCTCGCGGGCGCGAGCGCCCCGGAATGACGACAGAGAACTGATTGTTCCTTTTATGACCCTGCTCACCATCCTGTTCGACGGCGTTGCGTACGGCATGCTGCTGTTCGTGCTCGCGTGCGGGTTGGCGGTGACGCTGGGCCTGATGAATTTCGTCAATCTCGCGCACGGCGCGTTCGCGATGGCTGGTGGCTATGTCTGCGCGGTGCTGGTCAATCGCGCCGGTTGGCCGTTCTTCGCCGCGCTGCCGCTCGCCTTCCTCGCCAGCGCCGCGATCGGCGCGGTGCTGGAGCGGCTGCTGTACCGGCATCTCTACACCCGCTCCCATCTCGATCAGGTGCTGTTCAGCGTCGGGCTGGTGTTTATGTCGGTCGCCGCAGTCGACTACATCATGGGCTCGTCACGGGTCTTCATGCAGCTGCCGGAGGCGCTGCAGGGGCAGATCGACCTGTTCGGCGTCGGCATCGGCCGCTACCGGCTAATGATCATCGTGATCTGCGGCCTCCTGACCGTCGGCCTGCAACTGACTCTGGCGAAGACACGGTTCGGCAGCCGGCTGCGTGCCGCGGTTGATGATCCGCGTGTCGCCAGCGGCCTCGGCATCAACGTGCCGCAGGTGTTCGCGCTGACCTTTGCGTTCGGCTGCGGGCTGGCCGGCTTCGGCGGCGCGCTCAGCGCCGAGATCCTCGGGCTCGATCCGTATTTCCCGCTGAAGTTCATGATCTACTTCCTGATCGTCGTCACCGTCGGCGGCTCCTCTTCGATCACCGGGCCGTTCCTCGCCTCGCTGCTGCTCGGCATCGGCGACGTCGCCGGCAAATACTATCTGCCCAAGCTCGGGCCGTTCGTGATCTACACCATCATGATCGTGATCCTGATCTGGCGTCCCAATGGCCTCTTCGGCCGCACCGCGGCGCGCTGATGAGCATGTCGACTCCTCCCGAAATTGTCGGCTTCCATGCCCGCCGTACCGCGCGATGGCACTGGTCTGAAGTAGCGTTCTGGGCCGTGCTGATCGGCTGCGGCCTGCTGTTTCCGTCGCGCTATCTGATCATGACCGAGATCGTCCGGCTCGGCCTGTTTGCGCTGTCGCTGGATCTGATCCTCGGCTATGCCGGCATCGTCTCGCTCGGTCATGCGGCATTCTTCGGCGTTGGCGCCTATAGCGCCGGCCTGCTGGCGCTGCACGGCATCGTCGGCGAGCCGGTGCTGGCGCTGCTGGTCGCAGGCCTCGCCGCCGCTGTGCTCGGCTTCGCCACCAGCTTCCTGGTTATTCGCGGCGTCGATCTCACCCGGCTGATGGTGACGCTCGGCATCGCGCTGCTGCTCGAAGCGCTGGCGGAGCGGTTCTCCAACATCACCGGCGGCACCGACGGCCTGCAGGGGATCGTAATGCAGCCGCTGCTCGGCATCTTCGAGTTCGACATCTTCGGCAAGGTCGGATTCTGGTACACCGTTGCGGTGCTGCTTGTGCTGTTCCTGCTGGCGCGCCGGGTGGTGCATTCGCCATTCGGCCTGTCGCTGCGCGCGATCCGCAACAACCCGCTGCGCGCCTCGGCGGTAGGCATCCCGGTCAACGCCCGGCTGGTCGCGATCTACACCTTCGCGGCGTTCTATGCGGGGATCGCCGGCGCGCTGTTTACCCAGACCACCCAGCTCGCCTCGCTCGACGTGTTCTCGTTCGAGCGTTCGGCTGATCTGATCCTGGTGCTGGTGCTCGGCGGCACAGGTTATCTGTATGGCGGTCTGATCGGCGCGGTGGTGTTCAAGCTGCTGCAGGAGACCTTCTCGATCCTCACGCCGCAATACTGGCTGTTCTGGATCGGGCTGGTGCTGGTGGTGATCGTGCTGATCGGCCGCGAGCGGCTGCATCGCTGGGTGCTCTTCCTGCCGCGTGCGATTGCGCGCGCGGTGCGGGGCGGCAAGCCCGCGGCGGGAGGCGCTAAATGACCCTGGCGCTGCAAACCATCGGGCTGGAGAAACACTTCGGGGGGCTCAACGTCACCCGCAACCTGTCGCTCAATGTTGAAGCCGGCGCGCGCCATGCCCTGATCGGCCCCAACGGCGCCGGCAAGACCACGGTGATCAACCAGCTCACCGGCGTGCTCAAGCCCAACGGCGGCCGCATCCTGCTCGAAGGCCACGACATCACCCATATGCCCGTGCATAAGCGGGTGCTCCTCGGGCTGTCGCGCACCTTCCAGATCAACCAGCTCTATGCCGACCTGACGCCGCTCGAGACCATTGGGCTCGCCGTGTCGGAGCGCTCCGGCCATGGCGGCGACTGGTGGCGGCGGATGGGCACGCGTGCCGATATCAACGACGAGATCGCCGAGAACCTCGAGCGCTTCAAGCTGCTCGACGTGATGAACGAGCCGACCGGCACGCTGCCCTATGGCAAGCAGCGCCTCCTAGAGATCGCGGTAGCGATCGCCACCAAGCCGCGGGTGCTGCTGCTCGACGAGCCCGCCGCGGGTGTGCCGGAGAGCGAGCGCCACGACATTCTCGCTGCGGTCGCCGGCCTGCCGCGCGAGGTGACGGTGCTGCTGATCGAGCACGACATGGACTTGGTGTTCTCGTTCGCCGACCGCATCTCGGTGCTGGTCTCCGGTGCGCTGCTGACTGAAGGCACGCCTGAAGAGGTCGCGCGCGATCCGCAGGTCAAGGCGGTTTATCTCGGCGAGGATGCCCATGTCTGAGCTCGTAATGCCTGAGTTCGAAATGCCTGAGCTGGCCAATGTCTGACT
>NZ_QTKI01000250.1:0-7047 GCF_010820945.1 Rhodopseudomonas sp. BR0C11 | reverse complement strand
TACCCGCTGGGCGGCGCGCCGGAACAGGGGCGCCTGCGGATCGCGGTGCGGCTCGCCGGTGACAGCCGTGGCGGATCGCAAGCGATGTGGGCGCTGAAGCCGGGTCAGCGGATCGACATCACCCATCCGACCTCCCTGTTCGAAATCGATTGGAGCCGCAAGCACTACGCGCTGATTGCCGGCGGCATCGGTGTGACGCCGATGCTCGGGATTGCCGCGGCGCTTGCCCGGCGTGGCACTGAGCTGACGATGCACTACGCGGTGAAATCGCGCAGCGACGCCGCGCTCCACGACGAGTTGCGCAGCCTGCTCGGCGACCGGCTGCGGCTCCATGCCGGCGACGAAGGCACCCGGCTCGACCTCGACGCCACCTTCCGCGCGCTTCCCGAAGGCGCGGTGGCGGTGCTGTGCGGCCCGCTGCGGATGCTGGAGGTGGCCCGCCACGCCTGGCATCAGGCCGGCCGCCCGGCGAGCGATCTGTGCTTCGAGACCTTCGGCTCCAGCGGCCGGCTGCCGACCAGCGGATTCCGCGTCCGCATCGCCGCCACCGGCAGCGAGATCGTGGTGCCGCGCGACCGCTCGATGCTGGACGCGCTGAACGCCGCCGGCTTCGAGGTCATCTCCGATTGCGAACGTGGCGAATGCGGCGTCTGCGCCGTCGATGTCACCGCCGTCGACGGCGAGATCGACCACCGCGACGTGTTCTTCAGCGAGCATCAGAAGCACGACAGCGGCAAAATGTGCGCCTGCGTCTCCCGCGCCCGCGGCACGGTGACGATCGACACCTTGTACCGGCCGGATCAGTTGCCGGGGGCTGCGTAGCAGCGCATCTCTCGCGTCATTGCGAGGAGGCGAAGCCGACGAAGCAATCCAGGAGCCCCGTGCATGGAGCCCCTGGATTGCTTCGCCTTCGGCTCGCAATGACGAGAACCGCCGACCTGAGACTCAGCGCCAACCTTCGTGGACGTCGATCGGCTGATCACAGACCCAATCCGGTCGCAGCATCACTTGGCAGCCTTTGTCGAACGGCAGCAGTCCGACGCGGCGCTGATCCTGCATGATTTCGATCGACCAGGTCCGCGGCACTTCCGGATGCACCTGGACCAGCCGCTGGATCACCCCGGCGGCGAACAGCGTCGCATCGATATCGTCGGCGAGCGCCGCGCCGTCGTGGCCCGGGCCATCGACGCGGTTGATCGGATCGCGGACATGAAATCGATAGAACGGCATAGCAGTAGAATGGCGTCGGCGAAGGCCTCGCAAAATGACGCAGATCAAACGAGACCCATTGGGGGCGCTATTCTTTTGATCATCAGCCGATTAGCAAGCAGAATCTTGATAAAAATCAAGGGAACCCGCGCCCCGCGGGCTCAGCGGCCGGGCTTGTCGAACAGTTGATAGTTCAGATGCGCCTTCACGGTCGGCCATTCCGCGGCGATGATCGAATACACCACTGTATCACGTAGCGTTCCATTCGGTGCGATCTGGTGATTGCGCAGGATGCCGTCCTGCTTGGCGCCGAGCCGCTCGATCCCGCGCCGGGACTGATGGTTGAAGAAGTGTGTACGGAACTCGACCGCGATACAGTCCAGTTTCTCGAACGCATGTTGCAGCAGGAGCAATTTGCATTGCGTGTTGAGTCCGGTCCGCTGCACGCGGGACGCGTACCAGGTGGAACCGATCTCGACGCGGCGATTGCCGGCATCCACGTTCATGTAGGTGGTCATCCCGGCGATGTTGCCGGCCGCATCCTTGACCGTCCACGGCAGCATCGCGCCCTGCGCCTGAAGCGCCAGCCGCCGCGCAATCTCCGCTTCCATCTTCTCGGGAGCAGGCACGAACGTGTACCAGAGCTTCCACAGCTCACCGTCCCGCACCGCCTCGGTCAGACCGTCGCAATGCGCCGGCTCCAGCGGCACCAAGGTCGCATGCGGGCCGCTGAGGGTGACGGGTTCGAGCCAGGGCATGTCAGGTCCTCTTCAAGAATTGGCAGCGGTGCCTTTCATACGCCATTGCGAGGAGCGAAGCGACGAAGCAATCGAGCTTCGTGCGCAGCGCTGGATTGCTTCGCGGAGCCTGTCATCGGGCCGGCCGAAGGCCGGACCGATGGCTCGCAATGACGACGACTCGCTACTTGTTCAGAAAATTCAACGGCAGACCGGGCCGCGACCAATCCATCGCGATCAGTTCGCCCTTGCCGGACAGGGTGATGTAGGCGGTCTTCAGATCGGGGCCGCCGAAAGCGATGTTGGTGGTGACGCGGTCGCCGGTCGGCACCTGCTCGACCAGCGTGCCGTCCGGTGCGATCACCGAGATGCAACCGGACACCAGCGTGGCGACGCAGACATTGCCGCCGGCCTCGACCGCCAGCGAATCGAACATCTGATAGCCGCCGAGCCCGCAGATCGGCTTGCCCTTCTCGCCGCGATAGATCACGTCGCGCGGCTTTACCTCGCCCGGCGCCGACAGATCGAACGCCCACAACCGGCCGGTCGGGGTTTCGGCCGCATACATCGTCGCCTCGTCCGGCGACAGGCCGATGCCGTTCAGCGGCAGCGTGCCGAACACCTGCTCGGTGATCTCGGTCATGCCGGGCTTGATGTAGTAGGCGGCGCCGACGTCCATGTCGCGGGCGCGGCGCTTGCCGAGATCGGTGAACCAGAGGCCGCCGTGCTGATCGAACACCAGATCGTTCGGCCCCTTCAGCGGGTGCTCGCCGCATTTGTCGAACAGCGTTTCGACTTGGCCGCTCTGCAGATCGACCCGCTGAATCGAGCCGCCGATATACTCATGCGGCGCCGGCGCGCCGGGCATCATCGTGCCACGCGACGGAAACCAGCCGAAGCCGCCGTTGTTGCAGATGTACATCTTGCCGTCAGGGCCGAGTGCCGCACCGTTCGGCCCGCCCGGCACCTTGGCGACGACTTCCTTGCGCCCGTCCGGCCACACCCGCGTCAGTTGCTGGGCGCGGATCTCGACCAGCACCACCGAGCCGTCCGGCATCACCACCGGTCCTTCGGGAAACGCCAGATCGGTGGCGAGAACGCGGACGTTGGACATGGTTTTCTCCCGAGATGTTTGTTGTGCGCGGGAGATGAGACTCCCCCGCGCTTATTGTCTCGGGAACGAGTTGTAAGTCATGTCGTCGCGGCTTGCCAAGCAAGCGCGATAATTCCATCGAGCGGCAGACGCCGGAGAAGACAGCGCGGAACTACTTCGCGTCGGCCTTCGGCGGCGTTGCGTCCTTCGACGGCGATGCATCCTTGGACGGCGTCGCATCCTTGGCCGGCGCAGGCTCGCTTTTGGTCGGCTTCTGCGCGGCTTGTAGTTCGGACAGCTGCTTCTGCAGCGCCGCTACCGCGGCACTCAGCGCGGCGATCTGCTCGCGGGCCGCATCGAGCTTCTGCTGCTGATCGAGCCGCGCCTTGTCGAGGCTCTTGTGCAGGAAGTCGACATTGCTCTGCAGGCAGCTGGTGCGCCGCTCCATGGTTTTCTCCACGGTGCAGATCTCGATGCCCGGCACGTCCTGGGCGGTCGCGGCCGGGCTCCACAGCAGCGGCGCCAGCAGCGCCAGCGCGATCATCGGTTTGCCGGCCATCATCGTCTCCTTCGGTTGCATCAGGGGGCAGCGAAGCCGCTGGCGCGCCGGCCGTCAACCGCTCCATCCCGCGGCGGATTGCCGGACTCAGGCCGGCCGTGCGAGGTTCGCGCCATGCAGGAGGCTTCCGCCGAAGAAGAGTGCTTCGTCTATGTGCTCGGCTGCGCCAGCGCCGGCCGCTATCTCACCTATGTCGGCTGGACGCTCGATCTCGACCGCCGCCTCGCCCAGCACAACGCCGGCACCGGCGCGCGATCGACCCGCGGCCGCGCCTGGGTGCTGATCCATTCGGAGCGCTTCACCTGCCGCCGCGACGCGATGAGCCGCGAGTGGCATCTCAAGCGCGACCGCGCCTTCCGCCGCCGCCTCGCCGCCGAAGCGCAAGCGCGCGTCGCCAAAGCGCCGAAAGCCCGCAAGACTGTCCCAGCGCGTAACAAGACGCGTGATCGATCTTAACCTTTGGAACGCGGCCTGAACGAAGCGGGCCCGAATCACTGCGAATCAGCTCGCGACACGAACTCCGCACCAGATCTCGTGCGAGCTGGCACAGCGACGGCACAACACCTGCTGCGGCTGTTAGCGCGCGAAGCTGCGACCATGGCTAAATGGGTTAATACTTGCGCTCGTGCGCTCTGCCTTCGCTGACGTCCTTGTGGATGCAGCGCGTCAACGCGTGAGCCATCGCGGTGGATCGCGTGTCCCCGAATGCGACACCGCGCCTGCACGACCTTAACGTTTCGAACGCGGCAGAACGAACCCAGCCCGAATCACTGCGAATCAGCTCTCGCAGTCGTGCGCTCCCTAGATCTCGGCGCCGCCGAGACGATCCAGCACAACACCTGCACGCGCGTGTTCACGTGACCGCGCTGATCGCGGCAAAAGTCGTTAACGCGCGGCCGAGCGGTGCACGGCGAGCTTCGCTTGCCGGCGTTGCAGAGATCGTCACCGAGTGCGCGCGTGCATTCCCACCGGCGTTGTCCCCGGATGCGACACTCGCCGTGCTCGATCTTAAGTTTTGGAACGCGGGCGGAACAAAGCACCGACGAATCAGCGCGAATCACATGCTCGCGCGGGGCCGACACCAGATATCGCCGTGGGCCATCGCGGGTGCGCGCAACATCTGTGCGGCGATGTTCTCGCGAGAGATCATTCCCGCCTAATCGTCGTTAACGTTCAAGCGCAAAACGGACGCGCCAACGCACGCCGGCGCGCGGAAGCGCACCAGCGGGCGGCATTGCTGCAAGGTGATGAGAAAAGTCCCGGCCGCGCGCGGAGCGCCAGCCGGGAACGCGAAGCTCAGCTGCGCGGGCGGATATACGGCTCGACCGGGCCGTGAACCTTGATCGCAAGCTGATTGCCGAAGCGATCCTTGGCAGTGCCGGCGGCAACGCGGATCCAGCCCTCGCTGACGCAGTATTCGATCACGTTGGTCTTGTCCTGCCCCTTGAAGCGGACGCCGACGTCGAGCTCGAGCAGGTCGGCGTTGTAGTAAGGGCTGGAAGGCTCGATCGACAGGCGATCGGGCAGTTCAATGTTCTGAGTGTCGGTCATAGCAAGGTCTCGATCTCTTTCGAAAGCGCCTCCGGCGTGGTGGTCGGCGCATGCCGCGATACCACGCGCCCGGACCGATCGACCAGGAACTTGGTGAAATTCCATTTGATCGCCGAGCCGAGCAAGCCGCCCTTTTCGTCCTTCAGAAACTTGTACAGCGGATGCGCGCCGGCGCCATTGACGTCGATCTTGGCGAACATCGGGAAGCTGACGCCGTAATTGGTCGAGCAGAACTGCGCGATCTGGGCCTCGTCGCCGGGCTCCTGGGCGCCGAACTGGTTGCACGGAAAGCCCAGCACCGAAAAGCCGCGCGCGCCATATTTCTGCTGCAGCGCTTCGAGGCCTTTGTATTGCGGAGTGAAGCCGCAGGCGCTGGCGGTGTTGACGATCAGCAGCACCTTTCCTTCGAAGTCTTTCAGCGCGACGTCTTTGCCCGCCAGCGATTTGGCGGTGAAATCATAGATCGACGCCATTGTCCCCTCGCTTCCGTCTCAAGCCATCGGATCGATCGGCGACGGCGGCGCGCCGCCGGCCTCGACCGCTTCGCCCGCGAGCAGGCACAGATCCTCGCGATAGCGTCCCGACACCACCTGCACGCCGACCGGCACGCGGCCGACCATCCCGGTCGACACGGTGAGGCCGGGCAGTCCCATGAACGGCAGCCCGACCTGCGGCATCTGCGCCGCCCACACCCGCTTGAACGATTCCTCGTCCTTCAAATCGAGTCGCTGCGGGAACGGCAGTTCGCCGCACACCGGCATCAGCAGCACCGCATAGCTTTCGAAGAAGGTCTGCCAGTCGCGCGTCAGCGTGGCGCGGCGGGTGAGCAGCTTCGAGTAGCTGGCGAGATCGCCGATCGCCTTGTCGCGGTTGCCGTGCAGACACGCCAGCGCGCCTTCGTCGCCCTCGCGCTCGGCAGCATCCAGCATCGCTTGATAACCGTCGCCGAGCCAGAACTGCGCCTGCAGCTCCGCAGCCTCGCGCAGCGGCGGCGTGTTGGCGATCTCCTCGACGATCCAGCCGGCGGCTTCGAGCCGGCGCGCGGCGTCTTTCAGCGCATCGCGGACTTCCGGCACCACCGCAAGATCGTCCGGCGCGATGCACAGCGCGGCGCGCTTGTCGCGCGGCGGGCCCTCGAGCGGCGCCGGCACCCACCACGGATCGCGCGCGTCCGGCTGCGCCAGCGCCTGCAGTCCAAGCCGCACATCGGCGATCGTCCGCGCCAGCGGGCCGGAGACGGCGCTGATCTGCGGGCAGATCGGCCGCTCCGGCGACGACGCGTTGAAGGCCGCAACGCGGCCGATGGTCGGGCGCAGTCCGTGCACGCCGCAGGCATAGGCTGGATAACGCACCGAGCCGGCGATGTCGGTGCCGTGCGCAATCGCGCCGATTCCGGCTGCGACCGCCGCAGCGGCGCCGCCGGACGAGCCGCCCGGCGTGATCGAGGAATCGCGCGGATTCAGCGTCTCGCCGTGCAGCTTATTGGAGGTGAACCAGCGATAAGAAAACGCCGGCGTGTTGGTGCGGCCGATGATCACCGCCCCGGCTTTGCGCAGATTGTCGACCACCGGATTGTTGGTCTTGGCGATCCAGTCGCGCTGCAGCGTCACGCCGTTGGTGGTGGCAAAGCCCTGCTGATCGACATTGACCTTCACGGTCACCGGCACGCCGGCGAGCACGCCGGGCGCGTCGCCTTTGGCGAGCGCGGCATCGACTGCATCGGCCTGCGCCAGCGCGTCCTCGGCCTTGTGATCGACCACCGCATTGATCGCAGGATTGACGGCATCGAGCCGGCGCAGCGCGGCCTCGGCCACTTCGCGCGCCGAGACGCGGCGGCTGCGGACGAGATCGGCCAGTTCAGTCGCGGGAAGGCGCCAGATGTCCTGCATGATCACTCC
>NZ_QTKI01000249.1:0-7072 GCF_010820945.1 Rhodopseudomonas sp. BR0C11 | reverse complement strand
CGCCGCTGCCGACCGCATTGATGCCGCGGATCAGTTCGTCGGTGGCGGAGCCCTTCAGCACGTAGCCGGCGACGCCGAGGTCGAGCAACTGGCGCAAGTAGGCGCCGTCTTCATGCACGGTCAGCACCAGCACGCGGCAGTCCGGACACACGGCGAGGAACTTGCGCGCCACCTCGATGCCGTTGAGGCCGGGCATCGACAGATCGAGCACGGCGACGTCCGGCTTTAATTCCGTGGCGCGGCGGAGCGCGTTCGGGCCGTCGCTGGCCTCGCCGACCACTTCGAGTCCGGGATCGCCTGCGACCAGCGCCTTCATGCCGCTGAGCACCACCGGGTGATCGTCGGCGATAAACACGCGCAGTCGGGAAGGGGATTGCTGGTCCATCGCGGTTGCTTTCATCTGGTCACAGCGGAATGCGCGCGTACAGCGCAGTGCCCTTGCCGGGCGCGGATTCGATTTCGAGCGAGCCGCCGACCAGCGTCAGCCGCTCACGAATGCCGAGCAGGCCCAGCCGTCCGGACGGCTGCTTGTGGCCGGCGGTGACGAAGCCGCAGCCGTCGTCCTCGACGATCATCGTCACCTGGTCGTCGCCGAGCTGCAGGATGACGCTGACGTGGCGGGCAGACGCATGGCGCACGACGTTGGTGAGCGCTTCCTGCAGCACGCGGTACAGCGTGGTCTCGACTGGCGACGGCAGCCGGCGCGAGCCGAGCGTCATGTGCAGGTCGAACTCGATGCTCGACTTCTCGCTCCAGGAGTCGAGCAGGTTCTGGATCGCGGTCTGGATACCGAGGTCGTCGAGCGCGGTGGGGCGGATTTCCCAGGCGAGCCGATTGGCCTGGCGGCCGACATCGGCGGTCAGGCTCTTCATCTCGGCGATGCGCTGCTGCAATTCGGGATTGTCGCCGGCGGCCTGGCCGAGTTTGTCGAAGCCGAGCTGTAAAAGCGTCAGCGATTGCCCCAGCGTGTCGTGCAGTTCGCGGGCGATCCGCAGCCGTTCGGCTTCCTGATCTTCGACTGTCCTGCGCAGCACCTTGGATAGGTCCGCCTCGACCAGCACCCGCCGCCGCTTCTCTTCCTGCAGCGTCTTGGCGACGTCCTTGGAGCGGCTCAGGCCGAGCTCGACCTGGCGCATCAATTGTTCCTGCAGCAGCTGCGCCGAGCGCCGCTCGCGGGCGATGCCGTCGATCCGGCGCAGGACGACGTCGAGCAGCGACTCGCGGAGCCGGTGCGCCGCATCGATCTCGGCGTCGAGCCACGGCTCGCCGTGCAGCCGCACCGACTCTTGCCAACTCGACGCACAGCCTTTGGGCGTTCGGCTGCCATCGGCACCGACGCCGACCGGCTTGTTGGGCATGCCGGCCCAGGTGACGACGCGAACCACTTCGGGGCGGAACCACAGCACGTAGTTGTGCGGCGTATTGGACAGCGACAGCGCCAAAAGCCCGCTGGCGCAGCCGGCGAACGCCTTGGCGGGCGGATAGGCCAGCGCCAGGCAGTCGGTGTGATACACGCCGTCGTGCGCAACGCCGTGCAGCCATCCCATCATCGCGGCGACCTGCGCAGGACCCGGTGTCGCGCCGATCCCGGTGAACTGGCCGTCGATCCACAGGCCGACGCCGGCAGCCGGAATGAAGTCGAGCAGGTTCGGATAGAACCGGATCAGCCCTTCGGCGAGATCCGACTCCTGACTCATGCGCGTGACAAGCTCTTCGTGGATGCGCGTGCTGCGCAGCCGTGCGGCGAGCTGATCGGCGGCGAGCCGCGCCTCGAGCTGCAGCGACGCCATCTCGGCGAACAGCGCGCAGGCCTCTCGCATCCGGTAGGGCAGAAATCGCGGGGTGCCGTGATGGCAGACGATCAAGCCCCATACTTCGCCTTCGACCACCAGCGACAACGAAAGCGACGCGGCGACGCCGAGCTGGGCCAGATACAGCCGGTGCTCGGGGGAGCAACTGCGGATCGCGCTGAACGAGAGATCAAGTGCGGTGCCGCTGCGCGGACTGTGCGCCGGCACCAGCGGTGCAGCGGGCGCGTGAACGTCGGGCTGTACCCGAATCCGGCTGGCAGGCCCCGGTCGATGTGGAATGTCCGGTTGCGGATCGCGCAGGCCGAGGAACGGACTCGCATCGGGATCGCGCGCTTCGGCGATCACGTCGGCGCTGCCTTCCGGCGCGAAGCGGTACACCATCACCCGGTCGAAGCCGGTCACGTTGCGCAGCTCAGCGGCCATCGCGTCGAAGAAGGCCTGCAGGTTCGGCGCCGGCCGGACCCGCCGGATCATCGACTGCACCAACGCGAGCGAATTCTCCGGCGCGGGTTCGCGCCGCGGATCGAGCTCCACGACCAGCAGCCCCGAGGCGTGGTGCACGATGACATCAATCGGCGTGGCGTCCGGCGCGCTCAGCGTGAAGACGTGATGCGGCCGTTCGATCACTCGCTCTGCAGCGGCAAGCGTCTGCAGCCGTGCGATCTGGTCGGACGAGAACACACTCGAAGCGGCAGTGCCCGGCAACAGATCCGCGGCCGCGCCGAGCAGCGATGCGGTCGCGCCGGCGGCGTGGATGATGGTCAAATCCGCCGGAGCCAGCGCCAGCAGTGCGGCGTGGGGCTGAATCGTACCGGGCAGGACCTCTGTACGCGTCCCACCGGCGAGGGTGATCGGGTCGAAGTCCGAGACCCTGAACTCGGCAGAATTGTCAAGGCCAGAGTACATCACAATCTACTCAATTTTCCGTGTCCGGGACTCGTCGGACCGGTTTGAGGATGTCCGGTATGACACGGACAGTCGTCAGTGTCATGTTAAATTGACAAAGATGTGTGTCAGGATAGTCTTACAATCACTCGGATGTGATCAGGGCGTGAGTCCTCGTCATCCGAGGGCTGGAAGCATCCACATCGGTCCGCCCCAACGCGAGGCGACTCGTCGTTGTCCAGAGGGCCGGTGCAGGAGCGAACAGGGAATGCTGAGACCAAGCGAACAAATGTTCGGCGTAGCAGCAATCAACCTACGTGCAGGTTCAGCACGACACTGATCGTAAGTCTCTCAGGAGGATTTACTATGGCAGACGATCCCAACAAGGTCTGGCCGACCGGTCTGACGATCGCGGAATCGGAAGAGCTCCACAAGCATGTGATCGACGGCACGCGCATTTTCGGCGCGATCGCCATCGTCGCTCACTTCCTGGCGTATGTTTACTCGCCCTGGCTGCACTAAGGAGTACGTAAGATGAATCAAGGTCGTATTTGGACTGTTGTGAAGCCGACCGTTGGTCTTCCGCTCCTGCTCGGCAGCGTGACCGTGATCGCGATCCTGGTGCACTTTGCTGTTCTCAGCAACACCACCTGGTTCTCGAAGTACTGGAACGGCAAGGCCGCGGCGATCGAGAGCTCGGTCTCCATCGGCTAATTCAGCTTCTTTTGAAGCTGTTGTGGCTGGACCGGGATCCAAGGGTCCCGGTCGCTTGCTTTGTAGCCGGAGCGGGGTGCGGACATTTGATCTGCCGCAGTTCATCTTTGGTCGCAAAGTGGTGCTGTTCGATCGGACACCGGCGGATCTGACCGCCGGGCTCACGCAAGCTGGAATCGCTGCACGATGAACACAGTCAGCCAAAAGATGATGAAAGTCTGGTCCTCGCTTGGGCCGCGCTTTCTGCCTTTCGCGGATGCGGCCACGCCGGATCTGCCTCTATCCCGGTTGCTGCGCCTGTCGCTGTTTCAGGTCGCAGTCGGCATGTCGCTGGTGCTGCTGGTCGGCACCCTGAACCGGGTGATGATCGTCGAACTCAACGTGCCGGCCTCGATCGTCGGCGTGATGGTTTCGCTGCCTTTGATCTTTGCGCCGTTCCGGGCGCTGATCGGCTTCAAATCCGACGTTCATAAATCTGCGCTGGGCTGGCGCCGCGTGCCATTCCTGTACAAGGGCACGATGGTGCAGTTCGGCGGCCTCGCCATTCTGCCGTTCGCGCTGCTGGTTCTGTCCGGCGGCGGCGACTCGGCGCAGGCCCCCGTCTGGGTTGGACAGGTTGCAGCCGCCGCGGCATTTCTGCTGATCGGTGCCGGCGTGCACACTACCCAGACCGTCGGCCTCGCACTCGCGACCGACCTGTCGCCGCCGGAGTCGCGGCCGAAGGTGGTCGGCCTGATGTACACCATGCTGATGTTCGGCATGATCGCGAGCGCGATCATCTTCGGTGTGCTGCTCGCCGAGTTTTCGCCCGGGCGCCTCATTCAGGTGATCCAGGGCTCTGCCGTCGTCACCATCGTGCTCAACGGCATCGCGTCCTGGAAGATGGAAGCGCGCCGCCGCGACAATCCCAATCTGGTGACCGCGCATCCTGAGGCGCCGAGCGGTGGCTTCCGCGAGTCGTGGGACGCTTTCATTCAAGGTCCGAACGCGATGCGCCGGCTGATCGCCGTCGGCTTCGGTACCATGGCGTTCAGCATGGAAGACGTGCTGCTCGAACCTTATGGCGGCCAGATTCTGCATCTGAGCGTCGGCGACACCACCAAGCTCACCGCAGCGCTGGCGGTCGGTGGTCTGTTCGGCTTCGGCTACGCCTCGCGCGTGTTGAGCCGCGGTGCCGATCCGTTCCGGATGGCGAGCTTCGGCGCGCTGGTCGGTATTCCGGCATTCCTTGCGGTGATCTTCTCTGCCGATCTGTCGTCGAGCACGGCCTCTGCGTTGGTGTTCGGCTTCGGTACGCTGATGATCGGCTTCGGTGCCGGTCTGTTCGGACACGGCACGCTGACCGCGACGATGAACGCTGCGCCGAAGGATCAGGTCGGTCTCGCACTGGGCGCCTGGGGTGCTGTGCAAGCTTCGGCCGCCGGTATTGCTATCGCGCTCGGTGGTATTCTTCGCGACGTGGTAACCGCTTATGCGCCGCACGGTTGGGGCGGCGCCGCAGCGGGTTATCACTTTGTCTATTACCTCGAACTAGTGTTGCTCATTGCCACGCTGGTGACGATGTTCCCTCTGACACGGCGGCGGGAGCCGATTCTGATGCAGGGCCAGTTGCGCGGGTCCTGAGAGTGAGACGGAGTAGCTATGACCCACATCATCACCCGCTTGTATGACTCGAGCAGCCGCCTGTCGGCACTCGAGAGCGATTTGAAGAGCAATTCCTTCAAATACGCGGTGGTCACGGCCGGCCGTTCGTCCACCGAAGAAACTGCTGCTGCGCTTCTCAAGGCCGGCGTGTCGCGCGCGGAAGCCGCGACCTATGCCGACTATCTCAAGAAGGGTGGCGTCGTCGTCGCGGCGCAGGCCGAGTTCGGCTACGGCGCGAAACTGACCAAGATTCTCGACGGCTACGGGCCGAACCCGATCAGCCTGAAGTCGTCGTCCTCGTCGCGTGCCGCCGAACAGAGCGATGCCGCGCCGTTCTCGAATTTGATCCACGCGCCGGTGCTGCTCGAGACCTCCGGCCCGTACAAATCCTATTCCGGTGACTTGCTGCTGGTCGACAGCGACAAGACCTTCTCTGGTACGCCGCTGGTTATCAGCAGCGATGGCCCGTATCAGTCGTTCTCCGGAACACCGTTGTTGCTCGACAGCAGCGGCCCATACAAGTCCTTCTCAGGGACTCCTCTGTTGCTGGACACCAGCGGTCCGTACAAGTCGTACTCGGGCGAGCCGCTGTTGATCAACAACTCCACACCCTTCTCCTCCTGGCTGGGCCTGCCAGTGCTACTCTAAGTAAAGGAATCGACCATGAGCGAAGAATACAAAGGACACTCTGGACATCCGCTGATCCTCAAGCAGGAAGGCGAATACAAGAGCTATTCCGGTGAGCCGCTGATCCTGAAGCAGGAAGGCGAGTACAAGGGTTATTCCGGTACTCCGCTGATCCTCGAGCAGAAGGGCGAGTATCAGAGCTTTTCCGGCACCCCGCTGATCCTGAAGCAGGAAGGCGAATACCGGGGCTTCTCCGGCGCGCCGCTGATCCTGAAGCAGGAAGGCGAGTACAAGTCGTTCTCCGGCTATCCGCTGCTGCTCAACATCTGAGCCAGCCGGCCCTACAGGTCCCATGACGCCGCGGGCAGCAATGCCCGCGGCGCCGTGCTTTTGGGTCGCAAGAAAATGCTGGGCAAACGCGTGCCCAGCGGTCAATCTGTTTCCAACGACACAAAAAAAGTCGAGGAAACATGACCCACTCTGCTTCCGCTGCGTCCAGCAGCGCCGCGGCGTCCGCGCCATTCAGCGGCCCCGCTCCCCATCCCGATTGCGAACATGTCGACGTGCTGATCGTCGGCGCCGGAATTTCCGGCATTGGTGCCGCCTACCACCTGACGACGCAGTGTCCCGGTACCCGCTTCGCCGTGCTCGAAGCTCAGGACGGCTTCGGCGGTACCTGGCGAACCCACCGCTATCCTGGCATTCGCTCCGACAGCGACCTCTACACCTTCGGCTATCGCTTCAAGCCATGGACCGGAAAGCCGATCGCGACGGCTGCCGAAATCCGCGACTATCTCGGCGAGGTGATCGCCGAGCACGATCTCGACCGCCACATCCGCTACCGCCACCGCATCGTTTCGGCGAACTGGTCGAACGAGGATGCGTGCTGGACGATCGAGGCGCTGCGCGGCGAGGGGGGCGAGACCGTGCGCTTCACCGCCAACTTCCTCTGGATGTGCCAGGGCTACTACCGCCACAGCGAAGGCTACACCCCGGAATGGCCGGGCATGGCCGAGTTCAAGGGGCGGATCGTCCACCCGCAGACCTGGCCGGACGATCTCGACGTTGCCGGCAAGCGGGTGATCGTGATCGGGTCGGGCGCGACGGCTGCGACTCTGGTGCCGTCGATCGCCCCCAAGGCTGAGCACGTGACCGTCCTGCAGCGCTCGCCGACCTATTTCATTCCCGGCCGCAACAAGATCGAGATCGCCGACACGCTGCGCGAGCTCGGAATCTCCGAAGATTGGATTCACGAGATCGTCCGCCGCAAGATCCTGTTCGATCAGGCGACCTTCACCCGCCGCTCGATGAGCGAGCCGGAGGTGGTGAAGCAGGAATTGCTCGCCGGCGTTCGCGCCCATCTCGGCCCGGATGCCAATCTCGATCCGCAC
>NZ_QTKI01000025.1:0-23120 GCF_010820945.1 Rhodopseudomonas sp. BR0C11 | reverse complement strand
ATCCGGAAGCGTTCGCCGCGAAGGTCCGCAATGCCGGCGCGATCTTCCTCGGCGGCCATACGCCGGAAGCGATCGGCGATTATGTCGGCGGCTCCAACCACGTGCTGCCGACCGCGCGCTCGGCGCGGTTCTCGTCGGGCCTCGGTGTGCTCGACTTCATGAAGCGCACCTCGATCCTGAAGTGCGGCCCCGAACAGCTCGCCGCGCTCGGCCCGGCCGCGATGGCGCTCGGCAAGGCCGAAGGATTGGACGCGCATGCGCGATCGGTGGGACTGCGTCTGAATCAGCGATGAGCAATCCGGAACCAGACGATTCCAACAATCGCATCGTCGCGGTGACGCTCGACGAGGAATCGATCGGGCGCTCGGGACCGGACATCGAGCACGAGCGCGCCATCGCGATCTACGATCTGGTCGAAAAGAACCTGTTCGCGCCCGAGGGCGCGGGCGAGGGACCGTTCACGCTGCACATCGGCATCACCGGCAACCGGCTGATGTTCGACATCCGCCGCGAGGATGGTGCGCCGGTGATCACCCATCTGCTGTCGCTGACGCCGTTCCGCCGCATCGTGAAGGACTACTTCATGATCTGCGACAGCTACTATCAGGCGATCCGCACCGCCACGCCCGACAAGATCGAAGCCATCGACATGGGCCGCCGCGGCATCCACGACGAAGGCTCGCGCACGCTGCAGGAGCGGCTGGCCGGCAAGGTCCGTATCGATTTCGAGACCGCGCGGCGGCTGTTCACGCTGATTTCCGTGCTGCACTGGAAGGGCTGATGATGCACGGCGCGCGCGGGGAAACCTGGCGTGGGCCGAGCGGCGGCGGACGATGGTGATGACACCGCCGTCGCGGACCGGCCTGCCGCACGCGGTGCTGTTCGCCTGCGGCATGAACAGCGTGCGCTCGCCGATGGCGGAGGCGATGCTGCGCGGCATCGCGCCGCGCACGATGTATGTGCGCTCCGCCGGCGTGAAGACTCACGAACTCGATCCATTCGCCGTGGCGGTGATGGCCGAGCGCGGTCTCGACATCTCCAAGCACAAGCCGACCACGTTCGAAGAGCTCGACGATTACGAGGGCTTGAATTTCGACCTGATCGTCACGCTGTCGCCGGAAGCGCACCACAAGGCGCTGGAGCTGACCCGCGCCCACGCGGTCGACGTCGAATACTGGCCGACCTACGATCCCACCGGCACCGAAGGCAACCGCGAACAGAAGATCGCCGCCTACCGCGAAGTCGCCGACTCCCTGATGCAGCGCATCTACAAACGCTTCGGCCGCCACAGCGGCGGGAACGAGTAGTTGTGAGCTGGTGATCTGTTCCGGCCAAGCGTTACTTGCCTTGCACTGTTTCGCGCTGCGCATTGCGTAACCACGCCTCTTCACGTCTGTCATCCGCGGCGCGCCGCCAGGCGCGAACCCGTAACCCCGAGCTTGTGGAGCACCGTCTCCTGCACATCGAGATTCTGGGTTCGCTCGCTGCGCGAGCGCACCGGAATGACGTTCCGCGGGGGAAGGGGCGCAAGCATGCAAGGAGCAGATTGCCCACTTCGCAGACCGCGGCTCCATACTTTGGCCGCTCGCTCGGCATCTGCTATCCATCAAGCGTTAGTACACGATTGGACATCGCAATGATCACGCGTCTCGCTGTCTCGGGTTACCGATCGCTGCGCGATGTTCGGCTGTCGCTTGGGCCGCTGAATGTCGTCACCGGCGCCAACGGCACCGGGAAGTCGAGCCTGTATCGCGCGTTGCGGCTGCTCGCCGAGATCGCGCAGGGGCGGGTGATTCAATCGCTGGCCGCCGAGGGCGGCTTGCCGTCGACGCTGTGGGCCGGGCCCGAGACGCTGTCGCGCACGATGAAGCAGGGCGCGCACCCGGTGCAGGGCACGACGCGCAGCAACCGCATCGCAATCAAGCTCGGGTTCTCTGGCCCGGATTACGGCTACGCGATCGATCTCGGCCTGCCGCCGCCGCCGGATGGGCCGCGCGCGTCGAGGTTCACGCGCGATCCGGAGATCAAGGTCGAGAGCATGTGGACCGGCGAACTGCTCGGCCGCGCCAACGCGTTTGCCGAACGGCGCGGTCCGTTCGTGCGGGTGCGCGATGACGGCGGCCAGTGGCGCGAGGTGTATCGGTCGCTGAGCCCCGCCGACAGCATGATGACTCACGGCGCCGATCCGCGCGAGGCGCTCGAACTGTTGCTGCTGCGCGACCTGATGCGGGACTGGCGGTTCTACGATCAGCTGCGTACCGATCGCGATGCGCCGGCGCGGCGGCCGCAGATCGGCACCCGCACGCCGGTGCTCGGCGGCGACGGGGCAGATCTGGCGGCAGCGATCCAGACCATCCTGGAGATCGGCGATCACGAGGCGCTCGCGGCCACCATCGACGATGCGTTTCCGCGTGCGCGGCTGGAGGTGTCGGAGGCCGATGGTTATTTCGAACTGGCGATGGCGCAGCACGGCCTGCTGCGTCCCCTGAAGGCCGCGGAATTGTCGGACGGCACGCTGCGCTATTTGCTGCTGGTCGCCGCGCTGCTGTCGCCGCGGCCGCCCGAGCTGATGATCCTCAACGAGCCTGAGGCCAGCCTGCACCCGGATCTGCTGGCGCCGCTGGCCCGGCTGATCGCCGCAGCCGCGACACGCTCGCAGATCGTTGTGGTGTCGCATGCCGACGGGCTGGTATCGGCGCTGCGCCGCGAGGCTGACAGCCGCGAGATCGTGCTCGAGAAAGAGCTCAGCGAGACGCTGGTCCGCGACGGCGAGCGTCCATCCTGGAACTGGCCGGCGCGTTGACTGTCCTGCTCTGTGCCCGGCGCCTGTTGTCCCGGCACTCGCCTTCCGATAGGTTCCGCGCTCTCTCCCGCCACCCCGTCGAATCAAAAGTTCCGCATGCTCGGCCGCCCCAAACTCGTTCTCGCCTCCGGCTCGCCGCGACGGCTCGCGCTGCTCAACCAGGCCGGCATCGAGCCCGATGCGCTGCGGCCGGCGGACGTCGACGAAACGCCGATCCGGGGCGAGCTGCCGCGCGCCTGCGCCAACCGGCTGGCCCGCGCCAAGGCCGAAGCGGCGCTGCAGTCGATCCAGCTCGACGACGATCTGCGCGGCTCGTATCTGCTCGCGGCCGATACCGTGGTGGCGGTCGGCCGCCGCATCCTGCCGAAGGCCGAGCTGACCGACGAAGCCTCGCAGTGCCTGCGGCTGCTGTCGGGGCGTAATCACCGCGTCTATACCGCCGTCTGCCTGGTCACGCCCAAGGAGGCGTTCCGGCAGCGCCTGGTCGAGACCCGGGTGCGGTTCAAGCGGCTGTCCGAAGAGGACATCGCCGGCTACGTCGGCTCCGGCGAATGGCGCGGCAAGGCCGGCGGCTATGCGGTGCAGGGCATCGCCGGCTCGTTCGTGGTCAAGCTGGTCGGCTCCTACACCAATGTGGTCGGGCTGCCGCTGTATGAGACCATTTCGCTGCTCGGCGGCGAGGGCTTCCCGATCCGCCATGGCTGGCTCAATGCCGGCTGATCCGGCCCAGCCGCGTGCGCGCGGCGCCAAGCCCTGCCCGGTATGCGGCAAGCCGGCGACCGCCGAATCGCACCCGTTCTGCAGCGAGCGCTGCCGCGACGTCGACCTCAATCGCTGGCTGTCCGGCTCCTACGCCATTCCCGGCCGGCCCGCCGACGACGAAGAGGATTGAGCCGGAATTCCGGGCGGCGGCTGTGCGACGATCCGGTGAATTTTTCCCCGGCAAAACACCGTCACGACGGGTGGACAGCGCCGCCGTGTCTGACTATAACCCGGCGCTCCCCCGGTTTCGAACCGGGCGGACGACGCCCAGGTAGCTCAGTTGGTAGAGCATGCGACTGAAAATCGCAGTGTCGGTGGTTCGATCCCGCCCCTGGGCACCATCTCTCCTTTAAGCTTCGGCTTCCCCCCGCACAGACCTTCACCGGTCCCTTTGCTTGCATTGGCCTTGCGCCGGATGATACCGCTGGGACGAGCGCGCGGAGCGTGATTTTGGCGGCTTCGCGCGGGTCGCTGTATGCCGTCGGTGGACGGCGGTTCCGTTGTGCATCCTTGATGTCATCGAGCGAACGATCCGACAGCCGTGCAGCGTCGCTCCCCGTCGCGACCGTGGCGGCGCCGCGCCGTCAGTGGCTCCACGATCTATTGAAAGCCGCCGGCCTTCGGTTCGACGATCCGGCGGAAGAGCGCCGCTTCGTCGACAGCTACGTCCGGTCCCAGATCGGCTGGACCCAGGCGGCGATGGTCCTCGGCGCGCTGACCTATGCGGGCTACACTTTCTGGGACTGGATGCTGTACCCCGAGGTCGTGCCGATCACGCTGGCGATCCGCGGCGGCACGGCGCTGCTGGTGCTGCTGCCGCTGACGCTGCTGCTCGGGATGGCGCGGCGCTGGGCCGAGACCATCCTGCTGCTCTACTGCGTGATACCGGGCTGCGTACTGCCGTCGGTGTATCTGGTGTTGCCGTCCGGCTTCACCTACGCGTCCGCCGGGATGATTATCGTCATCCTGTTCGTCTCGACCATGCTGCCGCTGCGGATCGGCTCGCTGCTGATCTTCTGCGTGACGACCTGGCTGGCCTTCGCCTTCGCCGAGCGGTTGGCGCCGGAGATGTCGCCAGGACTCGGCTTCATCAATCACTTCCTGATCGGCAATTCGTATCTGCTGTCGCTGTACGCGGTCGGCGCCCGCGAACATCGGGCGCGCCGCCAGTTTGCCACCACCGAGGCGCTGCAGCGCGAGACTGCGCGATCGGAAGCATCGCTGCGCGAGCTCCGCGCCACCCAGGCGCATCTGGTGCAAGCCGAGAAGCTGGCGGCGCTGGGACAGCTCGTCGCTGGCGTCGGCCATGAAGTCAGCACGCCGATCGGGCTGGCGCTGACGACCTCGAGCGCGATGCAAGCCGACGTCCGCGACCTTGCCCGCGCCCTTGAAGGCGGTGCGGTGCGGCGCTCCGATCTGACCCGCGGCATCGGCCGGCTCGACCAAGGACTGGGGATGACGCAGCAGAACCTGCTGCGCGCCTCCGAGATGATCCACGCCTTCAAGCAGGTCGCGGTCGATCAGGCCAACGAGCAGCGCGAAGGGTTCGAGCTGCGCGGCTGGCTGTCCACCAGCTTCGACAAGCTGAGGCCGCTGCTATCGCGCCGCGGCCTCACTGTGGAGTTGAACGTGCCGGAAGGGATCACGTTGATCAGCCGCCCCGGCGCGCTCGGCCAGGTGCTCGGCATCCTCGCCTTCAACGCGGCGATCCACGCTTACCCGGGCGACGCCGAAGGCGTGCTGCATGTGGAGGCCGCGCGGATCGCGCCGGACCGGGTCCGGATCACACTGGCGGACGATGGCGTCGGCATCCCGGCCGATCTCGCTGAACGGATCTTCGATCCGTTCTTCACGACCAAGCGCGACGGCGGCAGCATCGGCCTCGGCCTGCACATCGCCTTCAACCTCGTGGCCTCGACGCTCGGTGGCACGATCGAGCTGATCGGCCGCGAGCACGGCGCCGCGTTTCAGATCGATTTGCCGACCATGTCGCCCTCGTGATGAGCCGTTTCGGGAGCGTCGCATAACGGGGCCGCCTCTTTGGGAACACCATCACCGATGAGGTGTGTGCAGGAGGTCAGGAAGCACGCCCTCGGCTCCGGAGGGGATGACGTATGTTCGCTCTGTGCAGGGGCCGCCGTGCTCGTAGCGTTACCAGTTGCGCTCGTTTCGCAAACTGCAGCAATCTGACACCGTCATAGCCGGTCTTTGTTTTGCGTCGCGGCGCTCACGGTCCTTACGCCTGCCAAGAGGTGGTGATGGAGGTGCTGGTCGTCGACGACGAGCCGGCGGTGCGCACGGTGCTGACTTTGGTGCTGAGCAAAGCCGGCCATCAGGTCACGGTGTGCGACAGCGGGGCTGCGGCGCTCGATTGGCTCAGCCGGAGCGATCCGGCGCTGGTGCTGATCGATCTCAGCCTGCCCAAGGTGCAGGACAAGAGCGTGCTGGCTGCGGTGCGGGCGGCGCGGCCGGCGCTGCCGATCATCGTGATCAGCGGGATGCTGCCGGAATTCGATGCGGCGATGCTGAAGCGGGAAGGGATGACGGTCGAGAACGGCGTCTATTGCCTGGCCAAGCCGTTCACCGCCAAACAATTGCAGACGCTGATGGATGCCGCGCTGACGCCAGGCGACCGGGCGCCTGGATAGGCTCGACTATTCCTGGACGACGTCGTCGCAGGCGGAGCAGCGGAACACGGTGCGCGGAGGATGTTGCAGCCGACGCGGCAAACGGCCGATCAGCTTCATTTCACCGCCGCACTTCTCGCAGCGGCGCTGAGCAGAATAGTCGTGTTCGATATCGGACATCGGAGCGCTTGATGGTGATTGTAAAGTTTGCTTTACACCTTGCCCAAGTCATTGTCAGGTCCGATTTGTGTTCATTTTTTGGACGCTTCGCACCGTCCGAGAGTAAATTGGTTCCATGATACCTTCTGCGCTGATCTTCGACGTCGATGGGACCCTCGCGGAAACCGAAGAACTGCACCGTCAGGCCTTCAATGCCACCTTCGCGGCGGAGCAATTGCCGTGGCATTGGGATGCGACGCTGTATCGCAAGCTGCTCGACGTCACCGGCGGCAAGGAGCGGATCGCTCACTTCCTGAAGTCGGAGCCGGAGGGCGCTGAGCGGGCGGCTGATCGGATCCCCGAACTGCACCGGGCCAAGACCGACCGCTACACCGCGCTGGTCGCCGCCGGCACCGCGCTGCGCCCCGGCGTGGCGCGGCTGATCCGTGAGGCCAAGGCGGCCGGCGTGAAGCTCGGCATCGCCACCACCACCAGCCTGCCGAATGTCGAGGCGCTGCTTCAGTCCTCGCTCGGGCCGGACGCGATGGCGCTGTTCGACGCGGTCGGGGCCGGCGACGTGGTGCCGGCCAAGAAGCCGGCGCCGGACATCTATCTCCACGTGCTCGACGCGCTGCAGCTGCCGGCGGCCGCTTGCGTCGCGTTCGAGGATTCCACCAACGGGGTGCGCGCCGCGCGCGCCGCCGGGCTGCCGACCATCGTCACCCCGGGGCTCTATACCGAGGGTGACGACTTTCCCGGCGCGCTCGCGGTGCTGAGCGATCTCGGCGAGCCGGATGCGCCGTATCGGCATCTGGCCGGTGCGGGCGCGGGCGATTCCCTGGTGACATTGGACGCGCTGGCGCGGTGGTGCCGCGCCGCCTGAGCCGCAGGGCGGGCGTCAGCGCGGCCGCACGATCTTGAACACGCCGTGCGCCAGGATGATGCAGCGGCGGTCGACGCTGACTTCGGTCGAGGTGAAGATCAGGCTGCGCGTGGTCCGCACCACCCGCGGCCGTGAGATCAGCAGGTCGCCGATCTCTGCGGCGTCGACGAAATGCGTGTCCATCTGCACTGTGGCGAGATGCGGCGCGCCGGACTGATCGCGCGCCGCGATGCCCGAGGTGCGGTCCGCCAGCGTCATCATCAGCCCGCCCTGCACCAGGCCGCGCTTGTTGCGGTGCTTGGCCGCGGTCGCGATCGCGTATTCGTTGGTGCCGTCGGCGCAGCGATGCCACAGCGGCCCGACCAGATCGATGAAGCCGTCGTCGTGGATCACGCTCCAGCCGTCGGCCTTCATGCTGCGGGCAGTGGTGGTCTCGGTCATCGATCGCGTCTCCGTCGCCGCATGGCGTTGCGCGGCGGCAACGGTTTCCTCGTTCAGGCGCGCAGTGTAGTCAAGACGGATGAGCCACGCGCACGACGCTGCCACCCGAGCCCTGATCGCCGCGCGTTGCGCGGCTTTTCCGCGCCACGACGACGGCCTGTCGCCGGCCGGACTGAAACGCGCCGCGGTGGCGATCGCGCTGGTGGCGATGGAGGACGGCAGCGCGGCGTTCCTGCTGACGCGGCGCTCGCCGCGGCTGCGCTCCCATGCCTATCAATGGGCGCTGCCCGGCGGCCGCTGCGATGCCGGCGAGACCGCGCCTGAAACCGCGCTGCGGGAATTGCACGAGGAGCTCGGCCTCGCGCTTCACGCCGGCGACGTGCTCGGCATCCTCGACGACTATCCGACCCGTTCCGGCTATCTGGTGACGCCGGTGGTGGCGTGGGCTGCGGCGGCGGGGCCGCTGGCGCCGAACCCCGACGAAGTCGCCTCGGTGCATCACGTCGGCCTCGCCGAGATCGCGCCGCCGGATGTGTTCGACTTCACCTCGATCCCGGAGAGCGACCGCCGCGTGGTTCGGTTCCGCTACGAGGACGACTTCATCCACGCACCGACCGCGGCGCTGATCTATCAGTTTCGCGAAGTGCTGGCCGGCCGCGTCACCCGCGTTGCCGATCTCGAACAGCCGGTATTCGCCTGGAAGTAGCCCGCGCCGTGCGCTGTCGCACGAATGCGAAATGGTTTTCTCAAACAAACAATCGCCGGGTTCACAGCTTGTGATGCCCGGCGCAAGCTGTGGGGCAACGGTTCATTCACCCTATCGGGCGAGGATGCGGCATGGCTCATTCGATCATCCATCTCGCCCGGCTCGCGCCGGTTGCGCTGCTCGCTTTTGGATCCCACGCGCTCGCCCAGACCGCGGCGCCGCTGCCGTTGTCGGTGGCGAACGCGATGGCGCAAGCCGTCTCGCCGCAGGCGATCGCCGAATATCGCTACCGGCTGCAGCAGTATCAGGCCGCGCGTGCCGAATTCGAACGCGACGCCGGCGCCTATTGGGACGCGATCGCCGAGCGGCGGCGGATCCGCAATGCCAAGCGCCGCACCGGCGAGCAGGTCACGATGGACGACTACGTGCTGGTGCAGCCGCCGGTCTATACCGGGCCGAAGCGGCCGATAGATCCGGAGCCGTCGACCGAACCGCCGCGCGAGCGCAAGTCGCTGCCGGTGGTCGCCGACTTCGTCCGCGCCGCCGCCGAATACTATCAGTTCACGCCGCAGCGTCCGTCGAGCGAGGTCGAGTTCAAGCGCGCTTATGCGCGTGCCGCCCGCGAAGCCGGTCTGACCCGCGATCAGGCGGTGCGGGTCTATGCGTTCGAGACCGGCGGCAACGGCGATCACGACATGCAGTCGGGGCTCAGTAAGACGCGGCCCGGCTCGCGGCCGATCTCGACCGCGATCGGCTACAACCAGCTGCTCACCACCAACACCTTGGTGCTGCTGGCCGAGCAGGGCAATCAGATCATCAAGTCGCTCAGCGAGAAGGCCGCGACGCTGTCGGGGCCGCGGCGGCAGGCGCTCGACCGCAAGATCGCGGTGGTGAAGCGGATGGTGGCGTTCGCGCGCTCGATCCCGGGTAATTGGAGCGAGCACGAGAAACTCGGCCGCACTCCGCAGGGCTGGGGCGTGCATGCGCTGGTGCTCGACATCGATGTCGGCCCGCTGCTGCAGACCCACAAGCTGCTGACCTCGGTGGTGTTCGCACAGCGCAAGGATTACCCGGAGCGGCTCACCGCCGCCGAGCTCGAGATGATGAATCTCACCGGCGACAGCACCGGCCTCGACATGGTGACGATGCCGCAGGAGATGCGCGAGGTGGTGCCGACCTCGAACTTCTTCCAGCGCTCCGGCTATGAGCGCAATCCGGTAGCGATCCGCCACAACACCGTGGCGAAGCTGCTCGCCGTCACCGACGCGCGGATGGACGCCAACAGCAACAATCCGGGCGCGCGCGAACTGTTCGCCGCGTTCGAGACCAGCGCGCAGCGCTGAAGCGCGATCGCGTTCGGCGCTACTGATCGGCGCCGAACTTGAAGTTGCCGTCGCCTTCGAGGAACGGCCCGGAGCGCATATAGAGCTGGCCGTTGGCGCCAATGAAGAACAGCGTCTCGCGCGGCACCTTCCTGGCGCCCTTGAACAGCTCCTTGGCGTTGCTGGTGCCCATCTTGTAGGTCAGCGTTTTGCCGTCGCGGGTGTAGCCGTAGCCCTTGTCCGGGGCCAGCACCCACGGCTCGCCGGCGTCGGCGTGAGCGACCGACGTCAGCGCCGCGAGGCTCGCGGCGGCGATCAGCAGGGAAGTGCGAAACGCGGTCATCGCTGAGGCTCCAAACAGAGCATGCCGGGCCGAGACCAACCGAGTCGGTCGATCATGGCGTCGCGCGGCCGTCTCTGAACAAATCACGAACGATCAGTTGCGGTCAACAATGCCGCATGCTGATGTCGGTCGGATGTCAGCGCCGTTTGGTTCGACTTTGTGATTTTACCCATGTCGGCGCGCCGCTATGGTTCTGCCACCGAGTCGCCGTTCACGCGCGACGATCGCAGCGGGAGGACGACGATGCAGATGCAGGGCCTTTCGATCGGCGCGATGCTGATCGCCGGAATGGCTTCGTTGGTCGCAGCAGCGCCGGCCTCCGCCGACGAATACCGGCTCAGCAACAATCAACGCATCTCCTGCAGCCGCGGCCTGAGCCCGGGCAAGCTGGTCACCGCCACCTGCCGGTCCTACGCGTATCTGTTCAACACCAAGACCTCGGAATACTTCCGCTGCGCCGTCAGCCTGGCGATGACGCGCGACAACAAGGAAGTGATTAACGTCCAGACCGACGGCGGCTGCTTCCGCCGGCCGCGGATCTTCGACGCCGACGGCGACTATCAGTTCGACGGCGCCGAGACCGAGCCGGCCAACACCAACGCGTTCTTCGGCGCCGGCGGCTATGTGGTGTGGGCCGCCGATACCAAGCAGCGCCGCGTCCGCGGCTGCGTCACCATCGCGTCGGGCCTCGGCGATGACGTCTCCAAGTGCCAGGAGATGACGTTCGACTGACGCGCCGCGAACGCACTCAGTCCTGCATTGCGACCGGACGCGCGTGTGCGGCGCGGGCGAATTTCTTCAGGCCCATCGGCTTGCCGAACAGATAGCCCTGCATCTTGTCGAAACCGAGCTCGTGCGCGGCCTGGAAGTCGGCGCGGGTCTCGATTCCCGTCGCGGTGCAGCGCGCGCCGTAGTCGCCGGCGAGTTCGACGATTCGCTTGCACACTGTGCGCTTCAGCCTGTCGTCGGCGCAGCCGGTGACGAACGAGCGGTCGACCTTCAGTTCGACGAACGGGAAAGTGTCGAGGTGCATCAGCGCCGGCCAGTCGGCGCCGACCTTGTCGATCGCGATCGCCACGTTGCGCAGCCGCAGCCGTCGGCCGATCTCGGCCATCTCATCGAGGTGGTCGACGATCTCGACGGCGTCGATCTCGATGATCAGCCCGCCGAACGCCGGATGCTGCGGCACCCAGGCTGACAGATCGTCGAGCGCGCGCTCATTGCCGAGGAAGCTCACCGGCAGGTTGATCGACAGGTCGATCGGGCCCTGATGGTCGAGCAGATAATGCCAGTCGGCGATCGCGCGCTTGACCACGAACTCCGACAGCGCGCGGAAATGCGGATCGTTGCCGTCGGGCAGAAACGCCGACGGCGAGACCACGCCCCAGCTCGGATGCCGCATCCGCAACAGCGCCTCGGCGCCCTGCGGCGTCAGCGAATGCGCATCGACACAGCGCTGATACCACAGCTCCAGCCAGCCGGCCTTCAGCGCCTCGGCGACGTCGATCTCCGGCTCGGGCGCAGGCTCCTGCGGTAGCAGCGGCGCCAGGCTGAGACTCAGCGTGTGGACGCTGAACGGCGTTGCCAACGGTGGTAGCATCCGCAAGCCGCGCGCGGCGCCGTGCTGGCGGATTGCGTCCGACATGATGGTCTCGCGCGGCGCGATCGTCAGCACGCTGCCGGTAAAACAGGTCGCCGCGAGCGTATCGAGAATCGCCTCCGCTTCGACGCCGTCGACGCTCGAACCGATCACCAGCAGGTCGGGCTGATGTTCGGCGAGCCGCGCCGGCAGTTCCAGCGCGCCGGCGCATTCCCCCGTCACGAATCGGAACTCCTCCAGCGCGTCGGCCAAAAAAGCGCGCAAGTGCGGCTTGCGATCGACGACACAGGCGCGCGGCGCCACCTTGCGGCGGCCGAAACCGCCTGCAGGTACGCACACTTCCGCTTCCGTCGTTGCTCTCATTGGTCCACCCCCCGAAATAACGCGCCAAACTTTAGGGGTTGGAGAGAGTTCAAAATGTGGAATTAAACCGAAACCCACACTAAGTCCCGGGTAGGGTTAAATGGATGCCTATGATTCAAATGCGATCTTTTGAAACGCGCACGATGTAATGGGTTTAGGTGTCACGCGTCGGGTGCAATCACGACGCCTCGCGCCTTTGTCGAAGATCAAATTTGAACACGCTGCAATGAGTGCGACGTAGCTATAGCGGCGCAATTCCGGCGGTCTTCGCCACTTTCTCCCAGCGCGCGATTTCGGCCTCGACGTGACGCCGCATATCGTCGGGCGATCCGCCGCCCGGGTCGGCGCCGATGTCGCGAAGTTTCGCCCTTCCGCTGTCGCTCGCGAGGAAGGCCGCAACCGTAGCGTTGAGGCTGGTGACGATTTCCGCCGGCGTGCCGCGCGGCGACCCGATGGTGAACCAGGAGGCGGTCTCGTAGCCCGGCACGCCGGCTTCCGCGATGGTCGGCAGATGCGACAACGGCGGCCAGCGCTTGGCGGTGGTCACCGCGAGCGGACGAATCTCGCCGGCCTCGAGCAGCGGTTTGGACGCCGGCAGATTGTCGATGGTGAGATGCACGCGGCCTTCGGCGAGATCGCGCAGCATCGGCGCCGATCCTTTGTACGGCACCGCGGTGATCTCGACGCCCGTCATCGTCTTGAACAGTTCGGTCGACAGGTGCCCGGTCGAGCCGAGCGCCGAGACGCCGTAGAACAATTCGCGTGGGCGCTGCCGTGCGTAGCTGATCAGTTCGGTGACGCTGGTCACCGGCAGCGACTTGGTCACCGACAACAGGTTCGGTACGCGGGCAATCACGATCACCGGTGTGAAGTCGGTGCGCGGATCGTACCCCATGGTCCGATACACAAGGCGATTGGTGGCGTGGATGCCGGGCGTGCCGACGATGAAGGTGTAGCCGTCCGCCGGCACCTTGGCGACGTAGGAGGCGGCGATATTGCCGCTCTCGCCGCCGCGGTTGTCGATCACGAATGCCTGGCCGTAATGCTCCGAGAGACGGGTGGCGATCAACCGCGCCAGCATGTCGGTGGTGCCACCGGCGGTGAACGGTACCACCAGCGTCACCTGCCGGGTCGGCCAATCCGCTGCGCGCGCCCGGCGTGGCAGCAGCGGCAGGGTGGCGATCGCGGCAGCTCCGCGCAGAACGCTGCGCCGGCTGATACGCGATCGCGGATAGAGGGGTTCGATCATCTCATCCCTTGGAGCATTGTCCCCGCGCTGCGGGCAGCGCGGCCGGCTACGTTGAGCGGCCAGCATGATCCTACGCGCGCGATTCGGCGAGGACCAGCGCGGCCACACGCGGCGGCACGGTCTCCTACGATCGTCGTTAGCGAGTGATGAGTCCAGGACGGCCGGCTTCGACAACGAGCGAGCGGATCGTTGTTGCGGGGTGTCCGGGTACGGCGATGCTGTCGATCGCGCGGAAGTCCGCCAGCCATTGCTGCGGCGTCACGGTGTGCCGCGTGTAGCCGCGCTGGTCGCTGAAGAACTTCAGCTGCGGATTGTTGCGATGCATGGTGGCCATCGCCGCGTCGTCCGGTGGTGCGCCGCCGACCGATGAGATCGAGGTCGACAGAAACTCGACGCCGACGCACGGCGAGTTGGGATTGCGGGCGTCGCGATGCAGCTCGAGCGCCAGCGCCCGGTGCAGGTCGCCGCTGAGCACCACGGCGTTGGTGACCTTCGCTTCATCGAGCATCGCGATCACCCGGTCGCGCGCCGCGGTGGCGCCGTTCCAGGTGTCGACATCGAACACCGGCTCGCCTTTGTCCTCGATCTTGGGAAAGCCGCGCCAGTCGAACGGCGCAAACAGCACCTGCTGCGCCAGCACCCGCCAGGTCGCGTCGCCCTGCTTCAGCCGCGTCGCGAGCCATTGCTCCTGTGCGGCGCCGAGCATGGTGCGGTCCGGCACGTCGGCCTCGGTGCAGCCCGCCAGGAATCCGTCGCCGCAAGGCTGGCGCGATCGATATTGCCGGGTGTCGAGCACCGCGACGTCCGCCAGTTTGCCGAAGCGAAAGCCGCGATACGCCAGCACGTCCGGTCCGCGCGGCCGCTGCGCCCGGCGCACCGGCATGTGCTCGTACCAGGCCTGCAGCGCCATCGCCCGGCGAAACAGGAACGCCTCGGGCGGCGTCTGTTTGGGATCGCTGTCGCTCGCCCAGTTGTTGGCGATCTCGTGGTCGTCGAAGCTGATCACGAACGGGCAGGCGGCGTGAGCGGCCTTCAGATCGGGATCGGATTTATACAGCGCGTAGCGGCGGCGGTAGTCGGTCAGCGTGTAGCAGGCCGGAAAGTCCTTCGGCATCGTGCGCGGCCAGGGCGCGTCGTTCTTGTCGGTGGCCGCATAGCCGTATTCGTAGATGTAGTCGCCGTAGTGGAACACGAAATCGAGTTGCTCCTCGGCGATCGCGCGCCACGCCGCATAGTAGCCGCCCTCCCAGCGCTGGCAGCCGGCCGAAGCAAAGCGGAGTTGTGGCAGCGTCGCATCCGGCGCCGGCAAGGTGCGGGCGCGGCCGATCGGGCTGTCGGCGCCGCCGGCACGGAAGCGATAGAAGTAGTCGCGTCCCGGCGCCAAGCCCTCGACCTCGACGTGCACCGAATGCGCCAGTTCGAGATAGGCGGTGGTGCGTTCGCTGCGCAGGATCCGGGTCATCGCCGGATCGTCGGCGATCTCCACCGTCACCTCGACCGGCTGGGCGCTCATTCCGCCTCGGGCCTTCAGCGGTTCCGGCGCCAGCCGCGTCCACAGCACGAAACCGTCCGGCGCCGGATCACCGGACGCGATGCCGAGCGTGAACGGATCGGTGGAGAATGACGCCGGCGCGGCTGCGCCGGCACTCGCCGGTACGATGCCGATCAGCCCGGCGCCGAGCGCACCGCGCAGCACGGTGCGGCGGTCGAATGCGAACGGGTCGAAAGAATCAGGCGGCATCGGTGGTACTCTTGCGAGGGCGTCTTGCGGGCTGCGGTTCGACGCAGCCTAGCAGCGCCGGATGAAACTCTCTCGACACCAAACTGCCGTATCACCTTCAACATCATCCGAGTTCCCGGATTGTGACCGGGCGGGTTTCTCGATAGCTTTTCGCGGTCTTGTCTCAGGTTTGGTCAGCATGAATATGGAAGACCTTTATCGGCTGCTGCGCACCAGCCACGTTCAGGCGCAAGGCATCGTCGATACGGTCGCCGATCCGATGCTGGTCCTGGACGCCAATCTGACCGTGCAGAATGCCAGCCGCGCGTTTTTCGAAACCTTCAAGGTCGATCGCTACGAGACGATCGGCCAGCCGCTGTTCGAACTCGGCAACGGCCAATGGGACATCCCCGAGCTGCGCCGGCTGCTGCTCGAGGTCATTCCCAAGGCGACGGCGGTGATCAACTACCAGGTCGATCATGTCTTCCCGGGCCTGGGGCCGCGGACGATGCTGCTGACGGCCCGGAAACTCGTCCATCCGGACAACGCCAGCCATTCGATGCTGCTGTCGATCATCGATGCCACCGACCGGTTCCGGCGCGACGCCGCCAAGGATCTGCTGCTCGGCGAGATGCGGCACCGGATGAAGAATCTGTTCAGCGTGGTGCAGTCGCTGGCGCGGCAGACCACGACGGACGGGCGGACCGCCAAGCAATACAGGGACGACTTCCTCGGCCGCTTCGGCGCCTTGATGGAGGCCGAAGACCTGGCGTTCGTCACGCAGGACGAGACCGCGCTGCTCAAGCTGCTGCAGCGAATCCTGGCGCCCTACAAGGGGGGCCCGGCGGTGATTGCGATCGAGTCCGGGCCCGCGGTGGTGCTCGCCCCGCGCTCGCTTGGCTCGCTCAGCCTCGTCCTGCATGAGCTCGCGACCAACGCCGCCAAATACGGCGCCCTGTCGGCGCCGGGCGGCCAGGTGCGGGTGACCTGGGCGATCGACGCCGACAAGCAGGAACTGCGGCTGAGCTGGGTTGAAACTGGCGGCCCGGCGGTCACGCCGCCGGCCAGCACTGGTTACGGCACGGAGCTGATCCGCTCGGTGACAAGCTACAGCCTCGGCGGACGTTCGGAACTCGATTACGCCGTCGAGGGTTTACGGGCTGAGATCATCATCCCGCTGAGGAGTGAATCGCTCCCGAGTTGAAAGTGCATCGTGCAGAAGACGGTTCTGATCGTCGAAGACGAATTCTTGATCGCGATGGATCTGGTTAGGATGGTCGAAGGCGATGGCTGGAGGATCATCGGACCGGTCGCGACCGTGCAAGATGCACTTCGTTTGCTCGATGCCGAACTGCCCTCGGTGGCAATGCTCGACGTCAATCTCGGCAAGGAGCTGGTAACGCCGGTGGCGGAACGACTGAAGGCGCAGAACGTGCCGTTTGCGGTGGCCAGCGCCTATGACAAGCCCGAGAGCCATGGCGGTGACGTACTGGCCGGGGTGCCGAATGTTGGTAAACCGGCCGCCGAACGACGGCTGCTAACGATCTTGAAGCAGCTTACCGAGAGCTGACGTCTCCGCCAGAGAGACTTAGACGGTGAATGACACCGCGTCCGGCGCTGCGGCAGGCGGCGTCGCCGGCTGCTGTTGCCGCGTCTCCGGCATCAGCACCAGAAATAGCACCAGCGCCGCGGCGGCGATGCCGGCAAGCGCTAGGAAAGCGGCGCTATAGCCGGCGCTGACCACGATCAGTCCGGCGAAGCCTGTCGACAGCGCGGCGCCGAGGCCGGCGGCGGTCGCGATCGCCCCCTGGCTGATGTTGAAATGCCCGGTGCCGTGGGTGAGGTCCGCCACCACCAGCGGAAACAGCGCGCCGAAGATGCCGGCGCCGACGCCGTCGAGCAGTTGCACCCCGACCAGCCAATACGGATTATCGGACAGCGGATACAGTGCGCCGCGCAGCGCCAGCACGGCGAGCGCCACCGCGAAGATCGGCTTGCGGCCCCAGACGTCGGCCTTGTGGCCGACCAGCGCCGCCACCGGCACCATCACCACCTGCGCGGCGACGATGCACACCGACATCAGCGTGGTGCCGAGGTTCTTGTTCACCAGCGCCAGTTTCTGTCCGACCAGCGGCAGCATCGCCGCATTGGCGAAGTGAAACAGCACGGTGGCGCCGGCGAAGATCAACAGCGGCCGGCAGGTCAGCAGCACCTTGAAGCCGGACGGCTGATCGTAATGCGCGCCCGGCTCGTGATCGTCGCCCAAACCTCGTGCGACGTGATCGTCGATCGCCGTGGCCGGGATCGACAGCGTCGCGACGATGCTGGCGAGCGCCATCGCGGCCATCCGCCAGAACACCACGCCCGGGCCGAACCCATAGGCGAACGCGCCGGCGAGCATCGCCGCCACCGCATTGCCGGCGTGGTTGAAGGCTTCGTTGCGTCCGGTCCTGCGGGCGAAGGCGCGCGGCCCGACGATGCCGAGCGTCAGCGCTGCCACCGCGGGCGCGAAGATCGCGCCGGCCGCAGCCGCCAGCGCCTGGGTTGCCGCCACCAGGGCGAAACTGTCCAGCCACGGCAGCACCACCGATGCCGCAGTCACCACCAGGGCTGCGGCCACGATCAGCGCGCGCTTGGCGGTGGAGTGGTCGATCAATGCGCCGGCCGGCGTCTGGGCGGCGATGCCGGCAGCCGCGGCGATCGACATCACCAGGCCGATCGACGCCTCGTTCCAGTTCTGCACCGCCAGCAGGTAGATCGCCAGATACGGGCCGAGGCCGTCGCGGACATCGGCCAGGAAGAAGTTCAGCGCGTCGAGCGGCCGCGCCTGGGGCTGGGGAGAGCTGGGCGGCAAGCGAACCTCGTCGACTGCATTGAACGGGAACGTACAATCCGCGCCGCCACCATCGGGTTCCGCGTCCCTTGTCCGGGACCGCCGATTTGACGGGTTGACCGCGGCGGTTCGGCCGGTCAGTTTTCCAAGCAACAACTTAAGGGAGAAAACTGTTCATGAAGGCCAGATTGTTTGGTGTCGCCGCGGCTGCGGTCATTGTCCTGGCGGCGCCGCAAGCCCGCGCTCAGCAGTTCGTCAACGTGCTGACCGGCGGCACCTCCGGCGTCTACTATCCGCTCGGCGTCGCGATTGCCAAGATTTACGGCGAGAAGATCCCCAACGTCAAAGCTCAGGTGCAGGCCACCAAGGCGTCGGTCGAGAACCTCAATTTGCTGCAGCAGGGGCGCGGCGAGATCGCGTTCTCGCTCGGCGACTCGCTGAAAGCCGCCTGGGACGGCGACGCCGAGGCCGGCTTCAAGGCCAAGCTCGACAAGCTGCGGGTGATCGGCGCGATCTACCCGAACTACATCCAGATCGTTGCCACCTCCGAAAGCGGCATCAAGACGCTGGCCGACCTGAAGGGCAAGAGCCTGTCGGTCGGCGCGCCGAAATCCGGCACCGAGCTGAATTCCCGCGCGATCCTGAAGGCCGCCGGCATGGACTACAAGGATCTCGGCAAGGTCGAGTATCTGCCGTTCGCCGAATCCGTCGACCTGATGAAGAACCGCCAGCTCGCCGCCACGCTGCAATCGGCCGGCCTCGGCGTCGCGTCGCTGAAGGACCTGTCGAATTCGTCCGACATCAACGTCGTGGCGGTGCCGAAGGAAGTGATCGCCAAGATCGGCCCGCCGTTCGTCGCCGAGACGATCCCGGCCGGCACCTACAAGGGCCAGGACAAGGACGTGCCGACTGCCGCCGTGGTCAACTATCTGGTGACCTCGAGCGCGGTGTCCGACGATCTCGCCTATCAGATGACCAAGCTGGTCTATGAATCGCTGCCCGAACTCGCCAGCGCCCACGCCGCCGGCAAGGGCATCAAGCTCGAAACCGCCGCCGCCGACAGCCCGGTCCCGCTGCACCCCGGCGCGATCAAGTATTTCAAGGAAAAGGGCGTGCTGAAGTAAGCGCGAGGTCCAACCTCGCGCGATATCGTCATGCGCGGGCTTGACCCGCGCATCCATCGCTTCCGAAGAAGATGGATGGCCGGGTCAAGCCCGGCCATGACACTGAGAATAACAAACCACACAACAAACCACGCGGCGGGAACGGTCATCGATGTTGAAGCCTGAGGTTGCGGTCGAGCCGACGCCAGCGCCGGTCCATGTCGAGTTCGACAATTTCGAGCACGGCTTTCCGGCCGGGTTCGGGCCGCGCGGCTGGCGCCATCTGGCCTATGCGGTGGCGATCGCCTTTGCCAGCTTCCAGCTCGTCATCGCGGCCTGGAACATCCTGCCGAGCCAGGTGGTGCGCGGCGTTCATGTCGGCTTCCTGCTGCTGCTGACTTTCGGGCTGATCGGCAATTTCACCGCGCGCACCGATTTCGGCCGCGCGGTGGCCTGGCTGATCGGTGCGGCCGGGTTCTTCTGCGGCCTGTATCAGTGGATCTTCTATGCCGACCTGATCCAGCGCGACGGCGACCCGACCCACCTCGATCTCGCGGTCGGCACGCTGCTGGCGGTGCTGATCTTCGAGGGCACCCGGCGGCTGATGGGGCCGGCGCTGCCGATCATGTGCGGCGTGTGTCTGCTGTATTGGTTCTTCGGCCAGTATCTGCCGGCGCCGTTCAATCACCGTGGCTACGATTTCGACCAGGTCGTCACCCATCTGTCGTTCGGCACCGAGGGCTTCTACGGCGTGCCGATCTACGTGTCGGCGACCTACATCTTCCTGTTCATTCTGTTCGGCTCGTTCCTCGAACGCGCCGGCATGATCCAGCTGTTCACCGACGTGTCGCTCGGCCTGTTCGGCCGCAGCCGCGGCGGCCCCGCCAAGGTCGCGGTGTTTGCCTCCGGCATGATGGGCACGATCTCCGGCTCCGGCGTCGCCAACGTCGTCACCGTCGGTCAGTTCACCATTCCGCTGATGATCAAGTTCGGCTACCGCCGCGCCTTTGCGGCCGGCGTCGAAGCCACCGCCTCGATGGGCGGCCAGATCATGCCGCCGGTGATGGGCGCAGTGGCGTTCATCATGGCCGAGACGCTCGGCGTCGACTACGCGGTGATCGTCAAGGCCGCGGTGATCCCGGCGATCCTGTATTTCGCTAGCGCGTTCTGGATGGTGCATCTCGAAGCCGGCAAGCACGGCCTGGTCGGGATGAAGAAGTCGGAGATCCCGAGCGCATGGCGCGCCGCGGTCGATCGCTGGTACCTGATCCTGCCGCTGGCGGCGCTGGTGTTCATGCTGTTCGAGGGCTTCACGCCGCTGTACGCCGGCTCGATGGGCCTGGCGCTGACGGTGGCGCTGATCCTCGGCGCCTCGATTGTGCATGGTTTCTCCAACACCGTGCTGCGCTACGTGTTCTGGATCGGGCTGGCGCTGGTGGTCGGCGCGGTGTCGCATAGCGGCCTCGACATCATGCGGATCGTGATCATCGTCGCCGCGCTGGTGGCGATCGCGGCGATCACCCGCGGCGGCCGCGCCACGCTGCGCGCCTGCCGGGATTCCCTCGCCGACAGCGCCAAGTCGGCGCTCACGGTCGGCATGGCCTGCGCCATCGTCGGCACCATCATCGGCATGATGACGCAGACCGGCGTCGGCACCGTGTTCGGCACCTGGGTGATCGGGCTCGGCGAGCACAGCCTGTTCCTGGCGCTGGTGATGACGATGCTGCTGTCGATCCTGCTCGGCACCGGCATTCCGACGATCCCGACCTACATCATCACCGCGGCGCTGGCGGCCCCGGCGCTCGCCAAGCTCGGCGTGCCGCTGATCGTCAGCCATATGTTCGCGTTCTACTACGGCATCATGGCCGACCTCTCGCCGCCGGTGGCGCTGGCGGCGCTCGCTGCGGCGCCGATCGCCCGCGAGAACCCGGACAAGATCGGCTGGGAGGCGATGCGGATCGCGCTCGCCGGCTACGTCATTCCGTTCATCGCGGTGTACTCGCCGGCCTTGATGCTGCAGCCCGGCGATCCGATGGCGGCCGAGCTCGGCTTCTACGGCGCGGTCGCCTACGCCACCTTCAAGGCGCTGATCGCAATCGGGCTGTTCGGCATGGTGTCGATCGGCTTTCTTTACACCCGGATGACCGTGATCGAACGCATCGTCGCCTTCGGGGCCAGCATCTGCCTGCTCGGCGAGTTCCCCTACAGCGACTATATCGGCTTCCTGATCACCGCCGTGCTGGTGGCGTGGCAATGGCGGCAGCGGCCGCGCAATGCGGTGGCGGCCGCGTGAGCCTGTGCGTCGCGACCGCCGGCGTGATCAAGACGCTGGCGGTCGCCGCTTTCACGCTGGCCTGGACGCATTCGATCGAAAAGACCGAATGGCAGGAAGACTGGCGGGTGACGCCGCAGGGCCTCGAACTGATCACCGCGCGCGTCAAAGGCAGCGGGGCCGGCATGGGGCCGGCCCCCGAGGCGCGGCTGGTCGATGGCTGGTTTCAATGGAGCCCGCACCGGCCGCCGCTGCCGAGCGTCGTGCTCGGCAATTCCGGCCTTGCCGGCGAGTGGCGGTTGTGTAGCGAAGGGAACTGCCGCAGCCTGTCCGAGATCGTCGGCCACCCCATCGGCGCGCAGCCGATCACGCTCAGCAGCTGCCCGGATTAGCCTCTCAGCGCATTGCTGCCGGTTGAATATCGCCCTCCTGATGCCGATTAATCGCTTGCGGCCAACGCCGAAGCACAGGCACACTGCGCCGCAATACAGATCGTTCGCTCGACGGGCGTTCGGCCGGAGAGGTGTCGCTAATGCAGCCGGTCGCGCACGCGAAGCGGAAATTTATTCTGTTGCTGATCAAACCGTCACATTACGACGATGACGGTTACGTCCTGCGCTGGTGGCGCGGGATCATTCCCTCGAACTCACTCGCCACGCTCTACGGCATCGCCGCCGACGTCGCCGCGCGCCAGGTGCTCGGTGCCGACGTCGAGTTCGAGATCGAGGCGATGGACGAGTTCAATACCCGGATCGATATTCCGGCGCTGCTCGACCGCTTCGCCCGCAACGGCAATTTCGGCCTGGTGGGGCTGGTCGGGGTGCAATCCAACCAATATCCACGCGCGCTCGATATCGCCCGGCCGTTCCGGAAAAGCGGCGTGCCGGTGGTAATGGGCGGGTTTCACGTCTCCGGTTGCCTGGCGATGCTCGACGGCAAGGCGATCGGCCTCGACGACTGCCGCGACATGGGCGTGGCGATGTTCGCCGGCGAGGCCGAGGGCGGCCGGTTCGACGGCGTGCTGCAGGATGCCGCGGCCGGGCAATTGCAGCCGGTCTATAACTTCCTCAACGACCTGCCCGGGATCGAGGGCGTGCCGGCGCCGTATCTGCCGCTCGCCACCGTGAAGCGGACGCTCGGCCTGTCGACCAGTGTCGATGCCGGGCGCGGCTGTCCGTATCAGTGCTCGTTCTGCACCATCATCAACGTGCAGGGCCGCAAGTCGCGCTACCGCACGCCCGATGATATCGAGGCGATGGTGCGCCGGAACTGGGCGCAGGGCATCAGCAAGTACTTCATCACCGACGACAACTTCGCCCGCAACAAAGATTGGGAAGCGATCCTCGACCGCCTGATCCAGATCCGCGAGACGGAAGACATTCCGCTCGGTTTCATGATCCAGGTCGACACGCTGTGTCACAAGATCCCGCGCTTCATCGAAAAGGCCAAGCGCGCTGGCGTGACGCGGGTGTTCATCGGGCTGGAGAACATCAATCCGGCCAATCTGCTCACTGCCAACAAGCGGCAGAACAAGATCACCGAATATCGCGCAATGCTGCTGGCCTGGAAGGACCACGGCATCATCACGCTGACGGGTTACATCCTGGGCTTCCCGGCCGATACGCCGGAGTCGATCCGCGCCGATATCGATATCATCAAGCGCGAACTGCCGATCGACGTCATGGAGTTCTTCTGTCTGACGCCGCTGCCGGGTTCGGAGGATCACCAGACGCTGTGGCGCGCCGGCGTCGCGATGGACCCGGATCTCAACAACTACGACGTCGAGCACGTCTGCACCGCGCATCCGTTGATGTCGCGGTCCGAATGGGAAGCGATCTATCGCGAGGCGTGGAGCCGCTACTACACGCCCGATCACATCGAGACGCTGCTCCGCCGCGCGGCAGCGACCGGGATCCTGTCTCTTATACACCTCT